>NZ_JBFUIP010000113.1:0-18432 GCF_056401815.1 Aminobacter sp. P4_D5
GCTCTACTGCACCAGAAGCAGGGCGCCGTTTTCGACCTGGTATTTCTTCAGCCGGGACAGGAAACTCATGCCGATCAGTGTGCCGTCGAGCGCCTTGTCTTCGAGCACGACCACCGGCACRTCGTCGACGCTGATCCGGCCGATCTGCAGCCTGTCGATGCGGGCGAGTGCCGCGCGGGCTGTGCCATTGGCGGTATTGACCTTCTGGGTGAAGTCGGTGGCCGAAACCTTGACCCCGGCCAGCCGCGCCGTCGACATGTTGATTGCAACCAAGGTGGCGCCGGTGTCGACCATGGCGTCGACCGCGCGCCCATTGACCTTGAAGCTCGCGCTGAAATGGCCGCGCATATCGGCGTCGATCGTAACGCGCCGGCCCGCCGTCGATACCGTGGCTGCGCTCGCCTCGATGACCTGAAGCGACGCGGCTGGATCACTTTCCAAGCTCGTCCCCAGCAGCGCCTGCACGGCGCCACCGTGTTTTTCGTACAGCGACGGCAGCGATGCCGACGCACTGGCGCAAAGGCCGAATATGATGATCTTACGCAACATGGTGACGCCTCGAATTCAGGCGTCACCCTAGGCAGCCGATGGTGATCGCGCCTTTAACGGCGCGGCCCCATCGTCAAAGGCGGTAAATGGCTGGTGAGTGCATGACCCCGAAATCGGCATCGATTTTCGGAAAGGATCATGCACAGATTCAACGTGCTACAGCGTCCTTTGCGCGTCCAATAGGACGCGCGGCGCTGTAGTGCCTATTTGGTGCCGTACATGCGGTCGCCGGCATCGCCGAGGCCGGGGATGATGTAGCCCTTTTCGTTGAGCTCGCGGTCGATCGAGGCGGTGAACACCGGAACATCGGGATGCGCCTTGGTGAAGCGTTCGATGCCTTCGGGCGAAGCCAAAAGGCACAGGAAGCGCAAATTGGTGGCGCCGCGGCCCTTCAGCATGTCGATAGCCGCGATCGCCGAATTGGCGGTCGCCAGCATCGGGTCGACGACGATCACCAGCCGGTCGCCGAGGTCGCTCGGCGCCTTGAAGAAATATTCGACCGCCTGCAGCGTCTCGTGGTCGCGGTAGAGCCCGACATGGGCGACGCGCGCGGCCGGCACCAAATCAAGCAGGCCTTCGAGCAGGCCGTTGCCGGCGCGTAGCACTGAGGCGAACACCAGCTTCTTGCCTTCGAGCGTCGGCGCTTCCATCGTTTCGATCGGCGTTTCGATCATCTTGGTGGTCAGTTCGAGGTCGCGCGTCACCTCGTAGCCGAGCAGCAGCGAGATCTCGCGTAGCAGGCGCCGGAAGCCAGCCGTCGAGGTTTCCTTGTCGCGCATGATGGTCAGCTTGTGCTGGACAAGCGGATGGTCGACGACGGTCACGGTCATGGCTTACGCTCCTAGAACTCGGATAATTGGCGGCATTCTATCGGCTGGYCCGCCGCCAACCAATGACTTGCCGCCTTGAACCACAGTTTTGTCGGCCGAAATTCAGCGTTTTTGGCCGTCGAGCCGGGCAAGAAGGGCTGCTTTGGTCTTCTTGTCGACAAAGGCAGCCTCGATCGCCGTCTTCGTGGTCGCCGAAAGCGCCTTGTCGTCCATGCCGAAATGCTCGGCCGCGATGTCGTATTCGCGCTTCAGCGTCGTCCAGAAATAGGGCGGATCATCGGAGTTGAGCGTCACCTTGCAGCCGGCATCGCGCAGCTTGGGGAAGGGGTGGTCGCCAAAGCTGTCGAACACCTTGAGCGCGATGTTCGAGCCCGGGCAGATTTCGAGCACCACGCCTTCGTCGGCGATGCGCTTGACCAGGTCAGGGTTTTCGATGGCGCGCACGCCATGGCCTATACGCGAAGGGCGGATGTGGTCGAGTGCTGCTGCAACGCTCTCCCAGCCCATCAGCTCGCCGGCATGAATGGTGATGCCGAGGCCGGCTTCGCGCGCGATCTCGAAGGCGCGCACATAATCTTCGAATTCGCCCATGCGCTCGTCGCCGGCAACACCGAAGCCGGTCACCAGCGGATGGTTGCATTTGGCGGCGAAGCGGGCGGCAGCCTCGATCGATTCGACGCCGACATGGCGTACGCCGGTCACGATCATGCGGCCCTCGATGCCGGTCTTGGCCTTGGCCCGCGCCATGCCTTCGCCCAGCGCATTGGTGTAGGCCATGGGCGACAGGCCGGCCTTTTTGGCGTGGTCGGGCGAGGTGAACACCTCCGAATAGATCGCGCCGTCGCGCGCAA
Source organism: Aminobacter sp. P4_D5 (assembly GCF_056401815.1). NCBI lineage: Bacteria > Pseudomonadati > Pseudomonadota > Alphaproteobacteria > Hyphomicrobiales > Phyllobacteriaceae > Aminobacter > Aminobacter sp. P4_D5. The sequence continues at coordinate 2,231 of NZ_JBFUIP010000113.1, forward strand.
GGCTTGTCAGATAGTGTTCGGACAGCTTGGCATAGTCCTCTTCAGTGCGGAAAAGGTCGGCGGCAAAGTCATAGGCGGCAAGGAACGAGGTAAAATCGTTCCACACGAAGGAGCCGTCCCTGATGAAGGGCGAAACGTCCTTGTTGTATTTTTGGGCCTGGCGGATGACGAGTTCGGGTGCAGCCGCACCTTCTATGTGGCAGTGCAGCTCGGCTTTCAAAGGCATTCTCTGTTCCTCGTCGTGTCGGCGCGGGCGCGGCCGAAAACCGCGCCTCAAACAATAGCGCCCGCTGGTGTGATCGGCTATGGTCCCGCCGGATTTGATTGGACAAGAAAATGTCAGAACAACGGACGACAGCTGTCGGCGGCATGGAAACTTCATACGGTTTCCGAAATGTCGGCGCAGGCGACAAGCAGGGCCTCGTCAACGAGGTCTTCCACAAGGTCGCCAACCGCTACGACATGATGAACGACTTGATGTCGGGCGGGCTGCACCGGGTGTGGAAAGATGCCATGGTCGCTTGGCTCAATCCGCCGAAGCGTCCGGGTTGGAAAGTGCTTGATGTTGCCGGTGGCACCGGCGACGTTGCCTTCCGCATCATCGATGCCTCGCATGGCAACGCGCACGCCACCGTGCTCGACATCAACGGCTCGATGCTCGGCGTCGGCCGCGAGCGGGCCGAAAAGCGCGGCCTTGCCGACAAGACCGATTTTGTCGAAGCCAACGCCGAGGAACTGCCCTTCGCCGATGAGACCTTCGATGCCTATACGATCGCCTTCGGCATCCGCAACGTGCCGCGCATCGATGTCGCGCTGTCGGAAGCGTACCGCGTGTTGAAGCCGGGCGGGCGCCTGCTGGTCCTCGAGTTCTCCGAAGTCGACATGCCGCTGCTCGACAAGGTCTACGAAGCCTGGTCGTTCAACGCCATTCCGCGCATCGGCCAGGCCGTCACCGGCGACGGCGAACCCTATGCCTATCTCGTCGAATCGATCCGCAAGTTTCCCAACCAGCAGAACTTCGCCGCGATGATCACGCGCGCCGGCTTCGATCGCGTCACCTTCCGCAACTACACCGGCGGCATTGCAGCGCTTCATTCGGGCTGGAAGCTTTGAGAGACGGCGCGCGATGAGCAGTCTCGGGGCGTCTTTCCGGCTCGCGCGCGCGGGCTGGGTCTTGGTGCGTGAGGGCGTGGTCGCGGCTTTGCCGGGCGACCAGCTCACCGGCCTGCCTAAGTTCGGCTGGCGCGTCGCCAAGCTGTTCACCCGCCGTCGCGCCCGGAAAAGCGTGCGCAGCGACCGCCTGGCCAATGCGGTTGCCCGGCTTGGGCCGTCCTACGTCAAGCTCGGCCAGTTCCTGGCGACACGTCCCGACGTCGTCGGCGACGACATCGCGCTCGACCTCGCACTGCTTCAAGACAGCATGGCGACCTTCCCGATGTCGGAAGCCGTCACAGCCATCGAAGGCTCGCTTGGCCGCAAGGTTTCCGATCTCTATGTCAGTATCGGCGAGCCGGTGGCGGCGGCCTCCATCGCCCAGGTCCATCCGGCCGAGGTCGCCACGCCAAATGGCCCGCGCAAGGTCGCCGTCAAGGTCATCCGCCCTGGCGTGCGCCGCCGCTTTTTCCAGGATCTCGAAAGCTATTTCCTCGCCGCCCGGCTGCAGGAGCGCTTCGTCCCGTCGAGCCGCCGGCTGCGCCCGGTCGAGATCACCGAGACGATGGCCCAGACCACTAAGATCGAGATGGATTTCCGTCTCGAGGCGGCCGCCTATTCCGAGCTTGGCGAAAACACCAAGGACGATCCTGGGTTCCGTGTGCCGGCAGTCGACTGGGAACGCACCGGCCGCGACGTGCTCACCATGGAGTGGATCGACGGCGTCAAGCTCAACGATATCGAAGGGCTTCGCGACGGCGGCTACGATCTCAAGGCGATCGCCGCGACGCTGGTCCAGTCGTTCCTGCGCCATACGCTGCGCGACGGCTTCTTCCATGCCGACATGCACCCCGGCAACATGTTCGTCGATGCCAAGGGCGACATCGTTGCCGTCGACCTCGGCATTTCCGGCCGCCTCGGCAAGAAGGAGCAGCGTTTCCTCGCCGAGATCCTCTACGGCTTCATCACCCGCAACTACATGCGTGTCGCCGAAGTGCATTTCGAAGCCGGCTATGTGCCGCGCCATCACAATGTCGCGGCCTTCGCCCAGGCGATCCGCGCCATCGGCGAGCCGATCCACGGCCAGCCGGCGGAAACCATCTCGATGGCCAAGCTTCTGACGCTGCTGTTCGAGGTCACCGAGCTGTTCGATATGCAGACGCGGCCCGAACTGGTGCTGCTGCAAAAGACCATGGTCGTGGTCGAAGGTGTCGCCCGCACGCTCGATCCCACTTTCAACATGTGGAAGACCGCCGAGCCGGTTGTCGGTCATTGGATAGCAGGCAATCTCGGCCCACAGGGCCTGCTTATCGACGCGCGCGATGGTCTCGGCGCATTGATGTCGCTTGTCCGCCAGGCGCCCGATCTTGCCGCCCGTACCGAGCGCCTGTCGCGCCAGATCGACGCCATGGCCGAGAACGGCCTGCGTTTCGATCCCGAGACCGCCAAGGCGATCGGCAAGGCCGAGGCGCGCTACAACCGCTCCGGCCGCATCGCGCTCTGGGTCATTGCGGCCACGCTTGTGTTCCTCGCCTGGCAGATTGTCTGAACGGACCGCTATTTGACGCAAGTGCAGTCAATGACTACATTGCAGTCAATGACTGCATGGAGGCTGCCATGGCCACACTCACCATCAGGAATGTTCCCGAGGACGTCAAGCAAGCGCTGCGCGTGAAGGCAGCGCAGAATGGCAATTCGCTCGAGGAAACCCTTAGGCAGCTTTTGTCGGACGAGGTGGCTGACCAGCATGCCCCAGCCTCGCGCATCAGCGCCGAAGAGATCATGCGCCGAGCTGCCGAACTCGAAGCCGACGAGCCGACAGACAGCCGCTACAAGTACTACTCGCAGAAGGAACTGAGCGATGCGCTCAGCGGTGAGTACGACGGGCTATGATGGTCATCGACACATCGGCCATCGTGGCAATCGCGCGGCGTGAGCCTGAGGCGCTGGCATTCAGCAGAATGCTGGAAGAAACGCCGGGCAAGTTGATGTCAGTCCCGACCTATATCGAATGCGCTTTCGTTCTGGCCGGAGTTGCGCCGACGAAAGGACTTGCGTTTCTACAAGGGGTGGTTTCCGACACCTTGATAACGCTCGTTCCATTTGGCGAGCAGGAGCTTGATGCCGCCATAGCGGCGCGGGTGAAGTTCAGCAGGGGTTCCGGACACGCCGCGAAGCTGAATTTCGGCGACTGCTTCGCCTATGCCCTTGCCAAAACTCGAAACCTGCCGCTGCTTTTCAAGGGCGACGATTTCATCCATACCGACATCCAGCCGGCGCTGAAGCCGGCCTGACGAGACGGCGGACCAGGCATGATCCTCAACGGCAAGCGCATCCTGCTCATCATCGGCGGCGGCATCGCGGCCTACAAGTCGCTCGACCTGATCCGGCGCCTGCGCGAGCGCGGCGCTTCGGTCCGTGCGGTCATGACGTCGGCCGCGCAGGAGTTTGTCACCCCGCTGTCGGTCGGCGCCCTGACCGCCGACCATGTATTCTCCGATCTCTTCGACCGCCAGGACGAGCACGATATCGGCCACATCAGGCTGTCGCGCGAGGCCGATCTTCTGGTTGTGGCACCTGCTACCGCAGACCTGATGGCCAAGCTCGCCAATGGCCACGCCAACGACCTTGCCTCGACGGTTCTGCTCGCCACCGACAAGAAAGTGCTGCTGGCGCCCGCCATGAACCCCAAGATGTGGTCGCACCCGGCGACGCGCCGCAACCGCGCGACGCTTGAGAAGGACGGCATCCATTTCGTCGGCCCCAAGAGCGGCGAGATGGCCGAAAGCGGTGAGGCCGGCGAAGGCCGCATGGCGGAACCTCTGGAGATTGTCGCTGCCATCGAAGCGCTGCTCGATTCCAAACCCAAGCCGCTGTCAGGCAAGATGATTATCGTCACCTCCGGCCCGACGCATGAGCCAATCGACCCGGTGCGCTACATCGCCAACCGGTCGTCGGGCAAGCAGGGCCATGCCATCGCCGCAGCCCTGGCCAGGCTGGGCGCCGATGTCCGCCTCGTCTCCGGTCCGGTCACCATTGCCGACCCGGCGGGCGTGAAGACGGTCCATGTCGAGAGCGCGCGTGAGATGCGCGATGCGGTCGAGCAGCTTCTGCCCGCCGACGCCGCTGTCTTTGTGGCGGCCGTCGCCGATTGGCGCACCGACAATGCCGCAGGCGAGAAGATCAAGAAGGTGGCGGGCGAGGGCGCCCCGAGCCTGAAGATGGTCGAAAACCCCGATATTCTGGCTGGCGTCGGGCATCACAAGCAGCGCCCCTATCTCGTCGTCGGCTTCGCTGCCGAGACCCAGGACGTGCTCAAGAACGCCCAGGCAAAACTTGCCAGGAAGGGTGCAGATTTCATCGTCGCCAATGACGTCAGCCATGAGGGCGGTGTCATGGGCGGCGACCGCAATCGCGTCCGCATCGTCAGCAAAAGCGGTGTCGACGAGTGGCCGGACCTTTCCAAAGAAGAGGTCGCAGGCAGGCTGGCAAGCCTGATCGCCCAGCGCCTCAAGACAATCACAGTGTGAGTCGCCGCCGTTCCAAAGCCGCATCCGACACCGGTAACATAGTGTTCACCGATTGGGTGCTTGGAGGCATTGCCCGCGCGTGCGAGAGGGAGGCATCAACATTCGGAGTCTCCCACGACATGAAGCTTTTCTACATGCCCGGCGCCTGCTCGCTGGCTCCCCACATCGTTGCCAATGAAGTTGGCATCGACCTCGATCTGGTCAAGGTCGACGGCAAGACCAAGACCACCGAAGCCCAGCAGGATTTCCTCGCCACCAATCCCAATGGCTATGTACCGGCGCTGGTGCTCGGCGATGGCGAGTTGATGACCGAAGCCTCGGTCCTGGTCCAGTACCTCGCAGACCAGAAGCCGGAGAGCGGCCTGATGCCCAAGGCCGGTGACATGGCACGCTACCGCGTCCAGCAGTGGCTGGCCTTCGTTGCCACCGAGCTGCACAAGGTCTTTGGCGCCTTCTTCAAGCCCAACACGCCCGAGGCCACCAAGGAGATCAACCGCGAGCTCCTCGCCAGGCGCCTCGCCTATGTCGACGGCAAGCTCGACGGCCGTTCCTATCTGATGGGCGACGCCTTCACCGCGGCCGACGCCTATCTCTGGACGGTTCTCGGCTGGGCCAAGCATGTCGGCATCGACCTGTCGTCCTTCGACAACATCCAGCGCTATCTCGGCACCGTAGCCGCCCGTCCAGCCGTGCAGAAGGCCCTGCGCGCCGAAGGCCTTGCCTAAACCCGGCTTGAACAGCCGCCGCTACTGAACCGGCAGCTACCAATTTGACGACATGACGGCTCTCAGGCACCCGCCTGAGGGCCGTTTTCTTTATGCAATTCCTATTTCTTTGCCAGCCCCGCTCTCTCGAACCTTAATGCGGTTCGGCGCCATATTCCCTCCTGAAATCCAGAGCCCGGCCAACGTCGTCAGCATGCCTGACGCCGTCGTTTGGCGCGTGGCCATGGTCCTTGCGCCCTCGGTGCACGGTCTCAACGGAACAGGAGCCTTCGAAGATGGACATCTTCGTTCTCGCCATAGGCGTCGTCTTCTTCGCCTTGTGTTTTGCCTACGTCAAAGCCTGCGACATCCTCTGAAGGAACGCCAACATGTTGCTCGAATACATCCTCGGCGGCGCAGTGACCGTGTTCCTGCTTGCCTACCTGACCTACGCGCTCATCCGCCCCGAACGGTTCTGACCGTCCAGCGCTCGCACGGAAAGTTTCTCAAATGACCATTAATGGCTGGATACAGATCCTGGTATTCTGCGGGATCATCATTCTGCTCGTGAAGCCGCTCGGCGGCTACATGACGCGCGTTTTCAGTGGCGAGCGCACACTTCTCTCGCCCGTCCTCGGCCCCATCGAGCGCGTGCTCTACCGGCTGGCCGGCACCAGCGAGCGCGAGGACCAGCACTGGACCGGCTATGCCGCGGCCATGCTGTCGTTCAATATCGCCGGCTTCCTGTTGCTTTACATGCTGCAGCGGTTCCAGGGCTCGCTGCCCTTCAACCCCGCCGCCATGGGTGCGGTGCCGCCCGAGCTCTCCTTCAACACCGCCGTCAGCTTTGTCACCAACACCAACTGGCAGAACTATGGCGGCGAAAGCACCATGTCCTATCTCGTGCAGATGGCCGGCCTGACGGTGCAGAACTTCGTTTCCGCCGCCACCGGCATCGCCGTCGGCATGGCGCTGATCCGCGGCTTTGCCCGCGCTTCGGGCAAGTCGATCGGCAATTTCTGGGTCGATCTGACCCGTTCCACGCTCTACGTGCTGCTGCCGCTGTGCATCGTGCTCACGCTTGCCTATGTCTGGCTTGGCGTGCCGCAGACCATAGGCTCCTATGTCGCGGCCACCACAGTCGAAGGCGCCCAGCAGACCATCGCTGTCGGTCCGGTTGCCTCGCAGCTGGCGATCAAGATGCTCGGCACCAATGGCGGCGGCTTCTTCAATGCCAACTCCGCGCATCCGTTCGAAAACCCTGACGCCATCTCCAACTTCCTCCAGATGGTCTCGATCTTCGCCATCGGTTCTGCCTTCACCAACGTCTTCGGCCGCATGGTCGGCAACCAGCGCCAGGGCTGGGCGATCTTCGCCACCATGGGCATCCTGTTTGTCGCCGGCGTCGCAATCACCTACTGGGCGGAAGCCGCCGGCAATCCGCTGGTCCATGCGCTCGGCATCGATGGCGGTAACATGGAAGGCAAKGAAGCGCGCTTCGGCATCGTATTGTCGGCACTTTTCGCTGTCGTCACCACCGCTGCCTCCTGTGGCGCGGTCAATGCCATGCACGGCTCCTTCACCGCGCTGGGCGGGCTCATCCCGCTCATCAACATGGAGCTTGGCGAAGTCATCGTCGGTGGCGTTGGCGCTGGTTTCTACGGCATCTTGATGTTCGTCATCATTGCCATCTTCGTTGCTGGCCTGATGGTTGGCCGCACGCCAGAATATCTCGGCAAGAAGATCGAGGCCAAGGAGGTCAAGATGGCCATGCTCGCCATATTGTGCCTGCCGCTCTCCATGCTCGGTTTCACTGCGATCGCCGTGCTGATACCGAGTGCTGTCGCGTCGGTCGGAACGCCTGGCCCGCACGGCTTCTCCGAGATCCTCTATGCCTACACCTCGGCGACGGCCAACAACGGCTCGGCCTTCGGCGGCCTGACGGGCAACACGCCCTGGTACAACATCACCATCGGCATCGCCATGTTGATGGGTCGCTTCCTGGTCATCATTCCGGCACTCGCCATCGCCGGTTCGCTGGTGACGAAGAAGACGGTTCCAGCCTCCGTGGGCACCTTCCCGACCGACTCTCCGCTGTTCGTCGGCCTGCTTGCCGGTGTCGTGGTCATCGTCGGTGGCCTGACCTTCTTCCCGGCACTCGCCGTCGGACCGATCGTCGAGCACCTCGCCATGATCGTTGGCCAGACCTTCTGATGCAGCGCCGCAAAACAAAAGAACTGGAGTCTCTCACATGAGCACCCACAAATCTGCGAGCCTGCTCGACGCTCGTATCCTCCTCCCCGCCATAGGCGATGCGTTCAAGAAGCTCGACCCGCGCAGCCTGGCCAAGAACCCTGTCATGTTCGTCGTTGCCGTCGTCTCGGCACTGACCACCGTGCTATTCGTCAAGGATCTGGTCACTGGTGCGGGCGGCCTTGGCTTCTCGTTCCAGATCATCCTGTGGCTGTGGTTCACCGTGCTGTTTGCCAACTTCGCCGAGGCCGTGGCCGAAGGCCGTGGCAAGGCCCAGGCCGACTCGCTGCGCAAGGCGCGTACCGAAACCCAGGCCAAGCTGCTCGAAGGCGAAAGCCGCACCGCCTACAAGATGGTGCCCGGCAATGGCCTCAAGGTCGGCCAGGTCGTGCTCGTCGAGGCCGGCGACATCATCCCATCCGATGGCGAAGTCATCGAAGGTGTCGCTTCGGTCAACGAGGCCGCCATAACTGGCGAGTCGGCTCCGGTCATCCGTGAGTCCGGTGGCGACCGCTCGGCTGTGACAGGCGGTACCCAGGTGCTGTCCGACTGGATCCGCGTGCGCATTACCGCTGCCGCCGGCTCGACGTTCCTCGACCGCATGATTTCGCTGGTCGAGGGTGCCGAGCGCCAGAAGACGCCGAACGAAATCGCGCTCAACATCCTGCTTGCCGGCATGACGCTGATCTTCGTGCTTGCCGTGGCCACCATCCCGAGCTTCGCCACCTATGCCGGCGGCTACATCCCCGTCATCATGCTGGTCGCCCTGTTCGTCACGCTGATCCCGACCACCATCGGCGCGCTGCTTTCGGCCATCGGCATCGCCGGCATGGACCGTCTCGTGCGCTTCAATGTGCTTGCCATGTCGGGCCGCGCTGTCGAGGCCGCCGGCGACGTCGACACGCTTTTGCTCGACAAGACCGGCACCATCACGCTCGGCAACCGCCAGGCCACCGAGTTCCGTCCGGTCAAAGGCGTCACCGAGCAGGAACTCGCCGACGCCGCCCAGCTCGCCTCGCTCGCCGACGAAACCCCCGAAGGCCGTTCGATTGTCGTGCTCGCCAAGGAGCGTTATGGCATCCGTGCCCGCGACATGGGCTCGCTGCACGCCCATTTCGTGCCCTTCACCGCCCAGAGCCGGATGAGCGGCGTCGATTTCGACGGCTCCTCCATCCGCAAGGGCGCTGTGGATTCGGTGCTCGACTACGTCAGATCCTGCGCCACTTCGGCTTCGGGCAGGCGTGTCGATACCGAAGCCGTGCGTGGCATCCAGGCGATATCAGACGAGATCGCCAAGCTCGGCGGCACTCCGCTTGCGGTTGTTCGCGATGCTCGCCTGCTCGGCGTCATCTACCTCAAGGACATCGTCAAGGGCGGCATCAAGGAGCGCTTCACCGAGCTGCGCCGCATGGGCATCCGCACCGTCATGATCACGGGCGACAACCCGATGACCGCAGCCGCCATCGCCGCCGAAGCCGGCGTCGACGATTTCCTCGCCCAGGCCACGCCGGAGAACAAGCTCAGCCTGATCCGCGAGGAACAGGCCAAGGGCAAGCTGGTCGCCATGTGCGGCGACGGCACCAACGATGCCCCGGCACTCGCCCAGGCGGACGTCGGCGTCGCCATGAACACCGGCACGGTGGCTGCGCGTGAGGCCGGCAACATGGTCGACCTCGACAGCGATCCGACCAAGCTCATCGAGRTCGTTGAGATCGGCAAGCAGYTGCTSATSACGCGKGGCGCGCTCACSACSTTYTCGATCGCCAATGACATCGCCAAGTATTTCGCCATCATCCCGGCGATGTTCCTGGCCTTCTATCCGCAGCTTGGCGCGCTCAACATCATGGGTCTTGAGACCCCGCAGAGCGCCATCCTGTCGGCGATCATCTTCAACGCGCTGATCATCGTCGCCCTCATCCCGCTGTCGCTGAAAGGCGTCAAGTACCGGCCGATCGGTGCTGGCTCGCTGCTTCGCCGCAACCTGCTCGTCTACGGGCTCGGCGGCATCATCGTGCCCTTCGTCGGCATCAAGGCCATCGACATGGCGATCAACGCCATCGGCCTCGTGTAAAGGACCTTCACCATGTTGAAGCAACTCAGACCTGCACTTGTCATGATCATGGCACTCACCGTCATCACCGGCCTCATCTATCCCCTGGGCATGACCGGCATCGCGCAAGCGCTGTTTCCGCACCAGGCCAATGGCAGCCTGATCGTCAAGGATGGCAAGGTCATCGGCTCCGAATTGATCGGCCAGGCCTTTACCGGCGAGCGCTACTTTCATGGCCGCCCCTCGGCCGCCGGCGATGGCTACAATGCCGCCGGCTCCAGCGGCTCCAATCTCGGCCCGACCAGCGCCAAGCTGATCGAACGCATCAAGACCGAGGCCGACACGCTCAAGCAGACCGATCCAGGCGCGCCGGTGCCGATGGAGCTGGTCACCGCCTCGGGCAGCGGCCTTGATCCGCACCTGTCGCCCGAGGCCGCCTACTTCCAGGTGGCGCGCGTGGCCAAGGCGCGCGGTGCCAGCGAAGCCGTCATCCGCAGCCTCGTCGACCAGTATGTCGAGGCTCGCGAACTCGGCGTCATGGGCGAACCGGTGGTCAATGTGCTCAGGCTGAATTTGGCACTCGACGCAGCGATTGCACCCTGACAAGGTCGCGCCGGAGTTCTAGCTCTGCAAGAGCTCCGGCGCCCCAGACTGTGCCCAAGACTGTAAAGAATAGATGCCAGACGATATCAGGGACAAGGAAGGCAGGCCTTCGCCGGACGCGCTGCTTGAGACAGCAGCGCGCGAAGGGCGCGGCCGGCTGAAGATCTTCCTCGGTGCTGCTCCCGGTGTCGGCAAGACCTACGAGATGCTGATGTCGGGCCGTGCCCGGCTCGCCGACCACACAGATGTCGTCATCGGCGTGGTCGAGACGCACGGCCGCCGTGAAACCCAGGCGTTGGTCGAAGGTTTCGAGGTCATCCCGCGCAAGGCGGTCGACTACAAGGGCCGCAAGCTTGAGGAGATGGATCTCGACGCCATCATCGCGCGCAGGCCGGCACTCGCTCTTGTTGACGAGCTCGCCCACACCAACGCACCCGGCAGCCGTCATCCCAAGCGTTATCTCGATGTCCAGGAGCTTTTGACCCAGGGTATCGATGTCTACACCACGCTCAACATCCAGCATGTCGAGAGCCTCAACGACATCGTCGCCCAGATCACCCGCGTCACTGTGCGTGAGACCGTGCCCGACTCGATCATCGACCGCGCCGACGATGTCGAGATCATCGACCTCACGCCCGACGACCTCATCAAGCGCCTGCGTGAAGGCAAGGTCTATGTGCCGACCACGGCGCGCCAGGCGATCGAGAACTACTTTTCGCCCGGCAATTTGACCGCGCTGCGTGAGCTTGCACTGCGCCGCACCGCCCAGCGCGTCGATGAGCAGCTGCTCACCCACATGCAGGCCCATGCCATCGAGGGGCCTTGGGCCGCCGGCGATCGCCTGCTTGTCGCTGTCGACGAGGATCCGCGCAGCGTCTCGCTGGTTCGTTACGCCCGCCGCCAGGCAGATCGCTTGCGCGCGCCTTGGGCGGCGATCCATGTCGAGACCTCGCGTTCGGCCAATCTGCCAGATGCCGACAAGGACAGGCTCGCCGCCACCATGCGCCTGGCCGAGCAGCTCGGCGGCGAGGCGGTCACCATTCCCGGCCAGTCGGTCGCCGAAGACATTGTCCGCCATGCCAGCACGCATAATTTCACCCACATCGTCGTCGGCAAGGCGAGCAAGCCGCGCTGGCGCGAATATTTCGAAGGCTCGGTCACCCACGATCTGATCCGCCAGGCCGGCAACATCAGCGTCCATGTTACCTCGGGTAGCGAGCAGGATGCGGCCCTTGCTGCGCAGGGTGTGAAGACGGCTCCCCAGCGCCGGCGTTTCGACCCGTGGCCTTATCTGACGACAGCGCTCCATGTCGTTGGCGCGCTCTTTGTGGGCATTGCGTTGCAGCAGTTCCTCGACGTACGCAACATCGCCCTGGTCTTCTTGATGGCGGTGCTGAGCTCGGCGGTGACGTTTGGCCTGTGGCCGGCATTGTTCGCTTCCTTGCTCAGTGCCGTCGCCTATAATTTCTTCTTCCTGCCGCCGCTCTACACGCTCGACATTTCCGACCCCGAAAGCGTTGTCGCGCTGCTGTTTTTCCTCATCGTCGCGGTCATCGCCTCCAATCTGACTGGACGTGTCCAGCGTCAGGCCGCCGCCGCGCGCGAGCGTGCGCGCATGACCGAGGACCTCTATCTTTTCTCGAAAAAGCTCGCCGGTACCGGCACGCTCGACGACGTCTTGTGGGCAACCGCCTTCCAGATCGCCTCGATGCTCAAGGTCCGTGTCGTGCTTCTTTTGCCCGAGGATGGCACCATCGCCGTCAAGGCCGGCTATCCGCCCGACGACACCCTTGTCGATGCCGACATCGCCGCCGCCAAATGGGCCTGGGAGCACAACCGTGCTGCTGGTCGTGGCGCCGACACGCTGCCGGGTGCCAAGCGCCTTTATCTGCCACTGCGCACCGGGCGCATGGCGGTCGGTGTCGTTGGTCTCGACAATGACCGCCAGGGCCCGCTTCTGACGCCCGAACAGCAACGCTTGTTCGATGCCCTCGCCGACCAGGCGGCGGTGGCCATTGAGCGTATTCAGCTTGTCGCCGACGTCGACCGCGCCCGCCTTGCCGTCGAAGCCGACCGGCTGCGCTCGGCACTGCTGACCTCGATCTCGCACGACCTCAAGACCCCGCTCGCCAGCATCATGGGCGCCGCAGGCGCCCTGCGCGAGTTCGGCACCTCCTTGCCGGAAGAGGGCAGGGCGGAGCTGGTCTCGACGGTGCTCGATGAATCCGAACGCCTCAACCGCTTCATCGCCAACCTGCTCGACATGACCAAGATCGAGTCCGGCGCGATGGAGCCAAACTACGCGCTGCATTACCCCGGCGACATCGTCGGCAGTGCTTTGCGCCGTGCCGCCAAGATCACCGCCCAGCACAAGACCGAAGTCGACATGCCGGCCGACCTGCCGATGCTGAAGCTTGATCCGGTGCTGTTCGAACAGGTGCTGTTCAACCTGCTCGACAATGCCGCGAAATATGCCCCCGAGGGGTCGACAATCCGCATCCGCGGCTGGGCGGATGGTGCATCAGTCGCGATCCAGATCATGGATGAGGGCCCAGGTATTCCGCAGGCCGATCTGGAGAGGGTCTTCGATACGTTCTATCGCGTCCGCAAGGGCGACCATGTCCGCGCCGGTACCGGGCTTGGCCTGTCGATCTGCCGTGGTTTCGTCGAAGCGATGGGCGGCACCATTGTCGCTTCGAACCGGGCCGACCGCTCGGGCGCGGTCTTTACCATCGCCATGCCGGTGCCGGCCGAGCGACCAAATCTTGGCGGGCCAAACCTCGACGGACCAAACTTGGACGGACCAAACTTGGACGGAATTGCATGACCAACGCTTCGGTGAAGATCCTGATCGTCGATGACGAGCCGCCGATCCGCAAGCTGTTGCGCGTCGGTCTCGGCACCCAGGGCTACGCCATCAGCGAGGCGCCGAATGGCAAGACGGCGATGGCGCTGGTCAAGGAAGAAAAGCCCGACCTGATCCTGCTCGACCTCGGCCTGCCCGATATCGCCGGCCACGACCTGTTGGCCACCTGGCGCAACGAGGGCCTGCAGGTGCCGGTGCTCATCCTGTCGAGCCGTACCGACGAGGCCGGTATCGTCAAGGCGCTGGAACTTGGCGCCGACGATTATGTTTCAAAGCCCTTCGGCATGAACGAGCTTGCCGCGCGCATTCGCACCGCCCTTCGCCACCGGCTGCAGCAGCAGGGCGAAAAACCGGTGTTCCAGACCGGCGAGCTGTCGGTCGACCTGGTCAAGCGCATAGTCAGGGTGGGTGGTCAGGAAGTGAAGCTGTCGCCCAAGGAATATGACATCCTGCGCGTGCTGGTTCAGCACGCCGGCAAAGTTTTGACCCATCGTTTCCTGCTCGAGCATGTCTGGGGCGGGTCGGCAGACGTTCAATATCTCAGGGTCTATGTCCGCCAGTTGCGCCAGAAGATCGAACAGACACCCGACGAGCCGCAATACATCACCACCGAAACCGGCGTCGGCTACAGGCTGCGCGAGGCGGATCTGCTTTAGCCGAAGGACGCACTCCTTTGGAGCGCGCCCAACGTTTTTTGCCTACACGTCCAGGTTGGCCACGCTGAGCGCGTTTTCCTGGATGAAGTCGCGGCGCGGCTCGACCTCGTCGCCCATCAGGCGCGAGAACAGTGCGTCGGCATCGGTGGCGTCGTTCACCTTGACCTGCAGCAGCGTGCGCACGTTCGGATCGAGCGTCGTTTCCCACAGCTGCTCGGCGTTCATCTCGCCCAGACCCTTGTAGCGCTGCATGGTCAGGCCCTTGCGGCCCGATGCGAAGACCGCGGCCAGTAGCGCGATCGGTCCGGCGATGGTCTCTGAAACATCCTTGCGGCGCAGCACCGGTGGCTGGGAATAGAGTTCGTTGAGGCGGCCGGCATAACGGTCGAGCGCGCGCGCATCGGCCGAATTGATGAGCGCCATGTCGAGATGGACGCTCTCCTTGACGCTGCGCAGCGTGCGCTCGAAGACATAGCCGCCCGTGCCGTCATTGTCGGTCGAGATGTGGCCGGTCCAGCCGCGCTCGATATCTTCCGAAATCAGGTCGAGGCGCTGGGCAATCGTTTCGGCCATCGCCTTGGCGCGGTCGAGATCGGTGAAGACGTCGGGGTTGAGCGCACCGGCGATCGTCGCCTGCTCGACCACCGAGCGCGAATAGCGCGTGTGCAGGCCTTCGATCAGCGTGCGCACGCCGAGCGCGTCGGTCACTGCCGCGCGCAGGTCCTGGCCGGTCCGCACTTCGCCCGACGACAGCGTCAGCGAGGCTTCATCGAGGCCGACATCGACCAGATATTCCTCAAAGGCGCCTTCATCCTTGAGGTACTGCGAGCTCTTGCCGCGCGCCACCTTGTAGAGCGGCGGCTGGGCGATATAGAGGTGCCCGCGCTCGATCAGAACCGGCATCTGGCGGAAGAAGAACGTCAACAGCAGCGTACGAATGTGGGCGCCGTCGACGTCGGCGTCGGTCATGATGATGATCTTGTGGTAGCGCAACTTGTCGGCGTTGAACTCGTCCTTGCCGATCGAGGTGCCGAGCGCGGTGATCAGCGTGCCGATCATCTCGGAGCCCAGCATTCGATCGAAGCGCGCGCGCTCGACGTTGAGGATCTTGCCGCGCAGCGGCAGGATCGCCTGGTTCTGGCGCGAGCGCCCGCTCTTGGCGGAACCGCCTGCCGAGTCACCCTCGACGATGAAGATTTCGGACTTGGCCGGGTCGCGTTCCTGGCAGTCGGCGAGCTTGCCGGGCAGCGAGGTGATGTCGAGCACGCCCTTGCGACGGGTCAGTTCGCGCGCCTTGCGCGCCGCTTCGCGCGCGGCAGCGGCTTCCACCACCTTGGCGATCAACGTCTTGGCTTCCGCCGGATGTTCCTCAAGCCAGGTACCGAGCGCCTCGTTGACCAGGCTTTCGACGACAGGGCGGACTTCCGAGGAAACCAGCTTGTCCTTGGTCTGCGACGAGAACTTCGGATCGGGAACCTTGACCGAAAGCACCGCCGTGAGGCCTTCGCGGCTGTCGTCGCCGGTGATCGAGACCTTTTCCTTCTTGGCGATGCCGGAGGTTTCGGCATAGCCGGTCACCTGGCGCGTCAGCGCACCGCGGAAGCCGGCGAGGTGGGTGCCGCCGTCGCGCTGCGGGATGTTGTTGGTGAAGGCCAGCACGTTTTCGTGGTAGCTGTCGTTCCACCACATCGCCACTTCGACGACGATGCCGTCGCGCTCTGCCCGGATCGCGATTGGCGCCGATATGAGTGGTTTTTTCGCCCGATCGAGATAGCGGACGAATTCGATCAGGCCGCCGTCATAGAGCAGTTCCTGGACCTTGATGTCGGCATGGCGCTTGTCGGACAAAACGATGCGCACGCCCGAATTGAGGAAGGCGAGTTCGCGCAGCCGGTGCTCCAGCGTGCCATAATCGAACTCGACCATGGTGAAGGTTTCGGGCGAGGGCATGAAGGTGACTTCAGTGCCGGTCTCGCTGCCCGCATCGCCGGTTTCGCGCAGCGGCGCGTCGGCTACGCCATGGGTGAAGCTCATCTCATAGATCTTGCCCTTGCGGCGGATCTTGAGTTTGAGGAAGACCGAGAGCGCGTTGACCACGGATACGCCAACGCCGTGCAGGCCGCCGGAGACCTTGTAGGAATTCTGGTCGAACTTACCGCCGGCATGCAGCTGCGTCATGATGACCTCAGCCGCCGACACGCCCTCTTCGTGCATATCGGTCGGAATGCCGCGGCCGTTGTCGGTCACCGTCACCGAACCATCGGGATTGAGCGACACGGTGACAAGCGTGGCGTGGCCGGCCAGCGCCTCGTCGATGGCGTTGTCGACCACCTCGTAGACCATATGGTGCAGGCCCGAACC
Organism: Aminobacter sp. P4_D5; assembly: GCF_056401815.1. Classification (NCBI taxonomy): domain Bacteria; kingdom Pseudomonadati; phylum Pseudomonadota; class Alphaproteobacteria; order Hyphomicrobiales; family Phyllobacteriaceae; genus Aminobacter; species Aminobacter sp. P4_D5. Next base: position 18,406 of record NZ_JBFUIP010000113.1, read on the forward strand.
GTCGTCGGTGTCGCCGATATACATGCC
>NZ_JBFUIP010000114.1:0-18363 GCF_056401815.1 Aminobacter sp. P4_D5
GCTCGGCCCAATAACCGATATGAAAAGGCTCGCTTCGGCGAGCCTTTTTGTTGCGGCCTCCGGCGCTTGTGCGGGCAGGGCTCCGAACACAAAAAAAGCCCCGGATCGCTCCGGGGCTTTTTCATTCGAGCCAAACAGATCAGGCCATGGCCTTCTGCAGGTTCTCGTCGATCTTGTCGAGGAAGCCGGTGGTCGACAGCCAGGGCTGGTCGGGACCGATCAGCAGCGACAGGTCCTTGGTCATGTAGCCGCTCTCCACGGTCTGGATGCAGACGCGCTCAAGCGTCTCCGCGAAGCGCTTCAGTTCGGTATTGTCGTCAAGCTTGGCGCGATGGGCAAGGCCGCGCGTCCAGGCAAAGATCGAGGCGATCGAGTTGGTCGAGGTCTCTTCGCCCTTCTGGTGCTGGCGATAGTGACGCGTCACGGTGCCGTGGGCGGCTTCCGCTTCCACCGTCTTGCCATCCGGCGTCATCAGCACCGAGGTCATCAGGCCGAGYGAACCRAAGCCCTGSGCMACKRTGTCRGACTGCACGTCGCCGTCATAGTTCTTGCAGGCCCAGACATAGCCGCCCGACCACTTCAGGCTCGAAGCCACCATGTCATCGATCAGGCGGTGCTCGTACCAGAGCTTGCGCGCCTTGAACTCGGCTTCGAACTCCTTCTCGTAGACGTCCTGGAAGATGTCCTTGAAGCGGCCGTCATAGGCCTTGAGGATGGTGTTCTTGGTCGACAGATAAACCGGATAGTTGCGCAGCAGGCCGTAGTTGAGCGAGGCGCGGGCGAACTCGCGGATCGACTCGTCGAGGTTGTACATCGCCATGGCGACACCTGCGCCCGGCGCGTCGAACACTTCGTGCTCGATCACCTGGCCGTCGTCGCCGACGAACTTGATCGACAGCTTGCCCTTGCCGGGGAATTTGAAATCGGTCGCCTTGTACTGGTCGCCGAAGGCATGACGGCCAACGATGATCGGCTTGGTCCAGCCCGGAACCAGGCGCGGCACGTTCTTCATGATGATTGGCTCGCGGAAGATTGTGCCGCCCAAGATGTTGCGGATCGTGCCGTTGGGCGACTTCCACATCTTCTTGAGCTTGAACTCTTCGACGCGCTGCTCGTCAGGCGTGATGGTGGCGCATTTCACGCCGACGCCGTGCTTGTTGATGGCGTTGGCCGCGTCGATCGTCACCTGGTCGTTGGTGGCGTCGCGGTGCTCGATGCCGAGGTCATAATATTCGATGTTGAGGTCGAGRTAGGGGTGGATCARCTTGTCCTTGATGAASTGCCAGATGATSCGGGTCATCTCRTCGCCGTCSAKCTCGACGACGGGGKTSGYCACCTTGATCTTCGCCATAAGAAAATGCCTCTTTTTGCCTGGAACCAGCCGGTCCCGGAGGTTCACGATTGGGAGTGCGGCCCCTATACCAAAGCGCATCGGGCCGCGCAAATGATTGCCACTGCTCGCCCAGTGCTTTTGCTGACAATGTATGAATCGCGGCGTGCCGGGCGTTTTCGACACTTCTTTTCGCGGCAGGTTGCCATTCTTGGCCGGCCGCCCTGCTTTTGCTCACCAGAACTTCATTTTCAGCGCCGAATGTGGCAGGGACGCGCAAAAGGCGCAATTCTCGGTTCAATCGCAGCAATGTCAGACATTTCATCCTCCGCACGGCCTACCGCACCGGTAATCGTTCTTGTCGAGCCTCAGCTCGGCGAGAATATCGGCATGGTGGCGCGCGCCATGGCCAATTTCGGCCTCCGCGAATTGCGCCTGGTCAATCCGCGCGATGGCTGGCCGAGCGAAAAGGCGAGGGCGGCCGCCAGCAGTGCTGACCATGTCATCGACGGCGTTGTCGTCTTCCCCGATCTCGCCTCCGCCGTTGTCGATCTCAATTTCATCTTTGCCACCACAGCGCGCCAGCGCGACGGCTTCAAGCGTGTCGCTGGCCCTGTCGAGGCGGGGCGGACGCTGCGAAGCCACGCCCTATCGGGCCAGCGCACCGGCATCCTGTTCGGCCGCGAGCGTTTCGGCCTCTATAATGAGGAAGTGAGCCTCGCCGACGAGATCGTCACCTTCCCGGTAGACCCGGCCTTTGCCTCGCTCAACATCGCCCAAGCGGTGCTGCTGATGTCCTATGAATGGATGAAGTCTGGTCTGGAAGACGAAACGCAGACCAATTTTGCCGGTCCCGAAATGGTGCCGGCGACCAAAGAGCAGTTGCACGGCTTTCTCAATCATCTTGAAGCTGCCCTCGACGCCCGCGGCTATTTCCGCCCGGCGGCCAAGAAACCCAAGATGGTCGACAATCTGCGTTCGGTGCTGACGCGGCCTGGCTTTTTCGCGCCCGAGCTCAAGGTTCTGCGCGGCGTGGTTGCCTCGCTCGACTATTTCTCGCCCAAGGAGCCGCGCGGCGCCGGCTATCCCGATCGCAAGGCCAAGGTCGACCACGCCGCCCATTCCGGCAGCGCAGGTGCCGATGAGGACGACACGCCGCCAGTCGGCGGCAGGGGGCTCGACAATGACTGATCGCCCGATCCTGATGTTTGATTCAGGCATCGGCGGGCTGACCGTGCTGCGCGAGGCGCGCGTGCTGATGCCGGAGCGCCGTTTCGTCTATGTCGCCGACGATGCGGCATTTCCCTACGGTGCGTGGGAAGAGCCGGCGCTCAAGGCGCGTATCCTCGATCTGTTTGGGGGCCTGCTCGAGCGTTTCGATCCTGAGATTTCGGTCGTTCCCTGCAATACGGCTTCCACGCTGGTCATCGACGCGCTGCGCCAGGCATTTCCTGGCCATCCCTTTGTCGGCACGGTGCCGGCGATCAAGCCGGCAGCCGAGCGCACCCGTTCGGGCCTGGTGTCGGTGCTGGCAACGCCAGGCACGGTCAAGCGGCAATACACGCGCGACCTGATCACCCAATGGGCGACTAAATGCCATGTCAGGCTGGTCGGCAGCGACAGGCTGGCGCAGATGGCTGAGATCTATATGCGCGACGGCTTCGTCGACGAGCAGGCGGTCAAGGACGAGATCGCACCCTGCTTCATCGAACAGGACGGCCACCGCACCGACATCGTTGTGCTTGCCTGCACGCACTATCCGTTCCTGGTCAACCGCATGCGCAAGACGGCTCCCTGGCCGGTCGACTGGATCGATCCGGCCGAGGCGATTGCGCGGCGCGCGGTGTCGCTGCTCAATGGCGACGCAACGGCAAAACGTTCAAAGAAACTGGCATTCGGACGCGATCTTGCGATCTTCACGTCCGGCAAGCCGCATTTCGCCACAGCACGGCTCATGCAGGGATTCGGCCTTAGCCTGGCTTGATTCCACCCGAAGCCTGCGAGCGACGTACCAGTGCCGAAGCCGTCACGATGAGCACGACCGTTGCGACATAGGCTGCTATCTGGATGCCTTCTGGCCGCGCGACATATCCGACGAGGATATGAAGCAGGAAGCCGACAGGATTGGTCTGCGGCAGGATTTCCGACGTGTTCCAGATATCGTAGCCCAATGCCGGCAGGTAGCCTGCCTGGACCAGGAATGCGGCAGCCTGCGCGGCAAGGCCGGCAGCGAGCATGATGATGATGACGCCGGTGATGCGGAATATCAGCTTGAGTGGTACGCTCAACAGCCCCGCATAAAACAATCCGCCGACCAGTGCCGCGCCAATCACGCCGAGCGCGCCGCCTTGCAGCATCGTCGCCACGCTGAGTTTGCCTTCGATGGCGATGCCATAGAGGAACAGCACCGTCTCAGATCCCTCGCGCAGCACGGCGATTGCGCAGATGATTGCCAAGGCAGACAGTGGCTTTGCTCCTTCCTTCACCGCCTTGCCGACAGCGCGGCTTTCGCCGACCAGTTCCGTGGCATGAGTGCTCATCCAGACCTGGTGCCAGGCAAGCATCGCCACGGCGATCAGCAGCACTACAGCGTTGAACAGCTCAGTGCCGTTGCCGTCGAACAGATCCGACAGGCCACTGGCGAAAAAGGCAACGATGGCAGCCCCGGCCAGACCGGCACAGACACCGCCTGCAACCCAGCCGGCGCGGCCGCTTATGCCCTTGCTCGATGCCAGCACGATGGAAACGATCAGCGCGGCTTCGAGCGTTTCGCGAAAGACGATGACGAATGTCGAAAGCATCGGCTCACTCCGCAAACAGGTTGCCCAGAGCCGTTTCCTTGTGCCGATCGCCGAAGAAACCATAGCTGCCCGCAGCCAAGGGTCCGACATGCAGTTTGATCTGCTTGCCGCCCGCCACGACCTTTTCGACATGGAAGTCGTTGCTTTCGAACTCCTCGGCAGTCGGATCGTCGTTGACGACGACGAGGTCGAATGCCTTGCCAGCCGGCACGGTCAGGGCCTGCGGCTTGAAATGGTGATCCTTGATGGTGATGGTGTAGGCGTCTTGGGTCTCGGCGGCTTGCGAAACCAGGCTCAAGCCAAGGAAAAGCCCGGCTGCAAGAGCTGCAATCGACGTGGAAGGAGCGAACATGGTGATGACCTCATAGTCCTCGCCATCGTCCACCCGGGCGGGCAAGGATCGGGTCAGAATAGAAAGATGATAGGTGTTGTCAAGTTAATTGCGTAGTTTGGAATCGCTCTAAATACAATGATTACAACATGTTAGAGAATTGAGTGCGGTTTGAAGGGTGGGCGTGGAACCCTGCGCTGTGGAGTGCGTTTGGYTCATGTTCAACAACAGGAGGCGAAGCCATGCCTGCCATGTCAAAAGCCCAGCAAAAGGCCGCCGGAGCGGCCCTTGCCGCCAAGCGCGGCGAGATCAAGAAGAGCGAACTGTTCGGCGCATCGAAGGAAATGTTCGAGTCGATGACCGAAAAGCAGCTTGAGGAGTTCGCCGAGACCAAGCGCAAGGGCTTGCCGGAGCACAAGACAAAGCACTGAGCCCCGGCAATCCGATCAGTAGCCCACAGTGAAGCGCTTGCCGGTGTGCTTGGGCGTTTCGGCCTCGTCGACAATGGCCACAGCCAGGTCTTGCACCGAGATGTGGCTTTCGCCCTTGGCATCGAACACCGGTTGGTCGGAGCCGATGCGGAATTTTGCGGTGCGTTCGCCGGGCGCCATCATGATGGCGGGCGAGATGAACGACCATTCCAGGCCGGTTTCCGTACGTAGTGCCGCGAGTGCGTCGCGTGCCGCGCGTGCGCCGTCCTTGTAGGCGTCGGGGAAGTTCGGCCCGTCGACGAGTTGCTTGCCGTCGATTTCGAGGCTGCCGGCGCCGCCGACCACGATCAGGCGCTTGCCGGCGGCTTTGGCTGCGGCAACGATGGCCTTCGAGCCGGCGAGATGCTTGGCATAGATGTCGGGATCGCCCCAACCGCCATTGAAGGCGGAGATGACGACATCGCTACCCGAAATCGCAGCTTTCAGCGCCTCCATGTCATTGGCGTCAGCCTGTACGGCAGTGACGCCGTCGAGCTGGGCGACCTTCGCCGGGCTGCGGACAATAGCGGTGACCTTGTGGCCGCGTGAGGCCGCTTCCTTGAGTACCGTGGTGCCGACAAAGCCGGATGCGCCGATGAGAGCGATGTTCATGACTGTTCTCCTGTTCGGCCTGCTTTGCCTTTGGGTGCATAAGCAGGTATGATTTGTAATCAGGTTACCAACGATAACCATATAGAGCGAACGAAAGGGCTCGAAAAGAACGCATGATTTCGTGCCCAGGTTACCTCAGGAGAACCGCATGAACGCATCTGTGAAGACAGCCGCCGCGGCACCGCTGCTGCACACCACGCCCGGCTTCGAGAGCGACGGCCGTGGTGCCTGTCCTATCCGCGAGGTGCTCGACCGCGTCGGCGACACCTGGAGCATCCTGGTCATCATCAACCTTCAGGAGCAGCCGGTGCGCTTCAATGCGTTGAAGCGCTCCATCGAAGGCATTTCGCAGCGCATGCTGACGGTTACCTTGCGCTCGCTCGAGCGCGACGGGCTGGTCACGCGTACCGTGCGGCCAACGACGCCGCCGGAGGTCGAGTACGGATTGACCGAACTCGGCCAGTCGATAGCCGTACCGATCGCAGCACTCGGCAGCTGGGCGGCAAATAATCGCGACCACATGCGCCAGGCCAGACAAGCGTTCGACCTCGAATCGTGAACTCGCGCAGGAATCGGAATGCGGCGGCCATCATGACGGCCTAGCCTCGGCGCCATCTAGAGATGGAGCGCCGCCATGAATGCCGACAACATTGTTTCGAGCCTGGATTGGGGGCGAATCGCCAGTGACCTCGACGAATTCGGGGTCGCGCCGACTGGTCCCTTGCTCGACCGGCAGACCTGCCTCGACCTGAGGGCGCTCTACGAGCACGACAAACATTTTCGTAGCCGGATCGTCATGCAGCGCCACGGCTTTGGATCGGGCGAGTACAAATATTTCGGCAATCCGCTGCCCGAGACGATATCGGGCCTGCGCCACGCCTTTTACGGACGGCTGGCACCTCTGGCCAATGGCTGGAACGAGCGTATGGGGCTCGACCGGCGCTATCCCGATGAACTCGACGCGTTCCTTGCCGAATGCCACGCCGACGGCCAGACCAAGCCGACGCCGCTTTTGCTGAAATATGGCGCGGGCGATTACAACTGCCTGCATCAGGACGTCTACGGCGCGCACCTGTTTCCAGTGCAGCTGGTGATTCTGCTCTCCGACCCGCAATCCGAGTTCGAGGGCGGCGAGTTTGTGATGACCGAGCAGCGTCCGCGTATGCAATCGCGCGCCGAAGTGGTATCGCTTGGCATCGGGCAGGGCGCGCTGTTTGCCGTCAACGACCGACCAAAGGCCGGCACGCGTGGTGATTACCGCGTCAAGATGCGCCACGGCGTCAGCCGGATACGTGCAGGCGAGCGCTTCACGCTTGGGGTTATCTTCCACGACGCGAAATGAGCCGGCTCCCAGCCGCAGCGTTGACATTCCAGGATGTTTCGCCTAGTTAGCCGCCAACGCCGGGCCGAACGCCCGGTGTTTTATTTGACGTGTCCCGTGGACCTTTTCCGCAATGCGTGCGTGGAAGATCCTGTCAGGCTTCGAAAACGGAGGCCAGAGGAGGGCGCGTTTCCTTCACTCGAAACATGAGGTTTCGGGTGTATTGTTTTGAAAGGGAATGCGATGAGCAAGCGCGAATCCGCGAAATACAAGATTGACCGCCGTCTTGGCGAGAACATTTGGGGCCGCCCGAAGTCCCCGGTTAACAAGCGTGAATACGGCCCCGGCCAGCACGGCCAGCGCCGCAAGGGCAAGCTCTCGGACTTCGGTCTGCAGCTGCGCGCCAAGCAGAAGCTGAAKGGTCACTACGGCGACGTTTCGGAAAAGCAGTTCCGCAAGACCTACGAAGAGGCTAACCGCCGYAAGGGCGACACCTCCGAGAACCTGATCGRCCTGCTCGAGTCGCGTCTGGATGCGGTCGTCTACCGCGCCAAGTTCGTGCCGACCATTTTCGCGGCCCGTCAGTTCGTCAACCACGGCCATGTCAACGTCAACGGCGTCCGCACCAACATTAGCTCGTACCGCTGCAAGGCTGGCGACGTGATCGAGGTCCGCGAGAAGTCGAAGCAGCTGGTCATAGTGCTTGAGGCCGTTGGTCTCGCCGAGCGCGACGTTCCTGACTACATCGAAGTCGATCACAACAAGATGGTTGCGACCTTCGCTCGCGTTCCCGGCCTGTCGGACGTTCCGTACGCAGTGCAGATGGAACCGAACCTCGTCGTCGAATTCTATTCGCGCTAATCCCTCCGGATCAGCATCGAATTGCAGAGAGCGGCCGGAAACGGCCGCTCTTTTCGTTTGTCCGTGGTGCTGTACGCTCCTTCAGCGCCTTGCACCGCAGCCGATAATGCGAAATATGCGCTCCAAGTGGTCAAGTCGGGCGCTGGCCCGGCCGATGCCGAGTGTAAGGAAGGCCTCATGGGTATTCACGAAGCAGATGCGCTGGCCGAGCCTGCCGAAGGTGCATTCCCGCTCTATCGCGACGCGCCGTCCTCGGTGGAGTTCAACAAGCTGCGCAAGCGGTTGCTGCGGCTCACCCGCCAGGCGATCGAGGACTACGCCATGGCCAAGCCGGGCGAGCGCTGGCTGGTGGCGCTGTCGGGAGGCAAGGATTCCTACGGCCTGCTTGCGGTGCTTATGGATCTCAAATGGCGCGGCCTGCTGCCGGTCGAGCTGCTTGCCTGCAATCTCGACCAGGGCCAGCCGAACTTTCCCAAGAACGTGCTGCCCGACTACCTCAATGCCAATGGCATCGCCCACCGCATCGAGTACCGCGACACCTATTCGGTGGTTACCGACAAGATCGCCGAGGGCAATACCTATTGTTCATTGTGCTCGCGGCTGAGGCGAGGGCACCTCTACCGCATCGCGCGTGAGGAGGGCTGCTCGGCCCTGGTGCTCGGCCACCACCGCGAGGACATCCTCGAAACCTTCTTCATGAACATGTTCCATGGCGGCCGCCTTGCCGCCATGCCGCCCAAGCTGATGAATGACGAGGGCGACGTCATGGTGCTCAGGCCTCTTGCACTGTGCGCCGAGGCCGACCTCGCCAAATTCGCCGATGGCATGAAGTTCCCGATCATCCCCTGCGACCTGTGCGGCAGCCAGGAAGGGCTCCAGCGCAACGCCATGAAGGCGATGCTGGACGACATTGAAAAGCGCATGCCGGGCCGCAAGGACACGATGCTGCGGGCGCTTTCCAATACGCGGCCCTCGCATTTGCTCGACCGCAAGCTGTTCGATTTTACGAGTCTGTAGCCACCTGCAGCGCCGGCCCGAAAACCAGAATCGGCTTTCGGGCCTGACTGCGCTCAGTGAGCGTCTGTCAGCACCGGTGTCGTGTCATGCTGGCCGTGGAACAGTTTTCCCTTCTCGGCAATCAGCACCATCACCAAGCCGACCGCAGCAACGCCGCAAAAGCCGATCGCCAATGGCACTGTCGTGCCGTCGAAGGACTGGCCGATCGCGGCCCCGATCAGTCCGCCACCGAGCGTCTGCATGAAGCCCTGCACCGATGAGGCCGTACCCGCGATATGGCCGAGCGGCTCCATGGCGATGGAGTTGAAGTTCGAGCCGATCCAGCCGAACTGGAACATCGCCAGCGCAAATAGCACGATGAAGGCCCCAAACGGCACGGGTCCGGTCAGCGACCAGATGAGCCAGATCGCGCTCACCAAGAGGAAGCCGAGCAGCGCGCCGTGCGATAGCTTGCGCATGCCGAGCTTGACGACCAGGCGCGAGTTGAGGAACGATGACACCGACATCATGCCGGCAATCGCCGCAAAGACCAGCGGGAACCACACGCCGAGCCCGTAGAGGCCGACATAGACCTGCTGTGCCGAGTTGATGAACCCGAACAGCGCGCCGAAGATCGTCATCGACGCCAGCGTGTACCACAGCGACATGCGCGTGGTGAGCACGGTGCGGAAGCCCCTGGCGATCGACAGCACCGACAGCGGCCGGCGATCCTCCGGATGCATCGTCTCGGGCAGGCGGATCGCCGCCCACATGGTGATGGCAAGCGCCGACACGGCCATGACGATGAAGATCATGTGCCATTCCGAAAACAGCATGACGATCTGGCCAATTCCGGGGGCTAGCACCGGCACGATCATGAACACCATGAAGATCAGCGACATGATCTCGGCCATCTGCCGTCCGCCGAAGCGGTCGCGCACCACCGAGACCGCGATCACGCGCGTCGAGGCCGCACCGATTCCCTGGACGAAGCGCAGCAAAAGCAAAGTTTCGAAGCTTGGCGCGAAAGCTGCGGCAAAGGCAGCAATTATATAGATGCCGAGGCCAAACAGCAGCGGTTTGCGCCGGCCGAACCGGTCGGAGGCCGGGCCATAGGCAAGCAGTGCCAGCGCCAGGCCCGCAAAATAGGCGGTGATCACATATTGGCGGTGGTTTTCACTCTCGACATTGAGGCTGGACCCGATCTGCTGGAGCGCCGGCAACATGATGTCGACGGCGAGCGCATTGACCGCCATCAGCGCTGCGGCCAGCGCGATGAATTCCCAACGCGGAATCGGAAACACGCCCGGTTGGGCGCTCGGAGAGACTTTCTGTTCCATCAGGAATCCAATTCAAACGGAAATGCGCCGGAAAGCCGGCGCATTTGCCACAAATGGACCCCGGAACAGGCCGGAGCCGGTACTTTTAAATCAGGCGGCGCCCTTGACGCTCACGCCCTTCTCTTGAAGGAACGACTGCAACTCGCCGGCCTGGAACATCTCACGGATGATGTCGCAGCCGCCCACGAACTCGCCCTTGACGTAGAGCTGCGGGATCGTTGGCCAGTTGGAGTAGTCCTTGATGCCTTGGCGAAGTTCGTTCGAGGTCAGCACGTTGACGCCCTTGTAGTCGACCCCGAGGTAATCGAGGATCTGGACGACCTGGCCCGAAAAGCCGCACTGCGGAAAGCCGGGCGTGCCCTTCATGAACACCACGACGTCCTGGCTCTTCACTTCGCTGTCGATGTACTCGTTGATTCCGCTCATGGCGTCTAAACCTCAATCTGGCCGAACTCGTGTAGTCGGCAATATCCACTAGACTGCTAGCACTAGCTACTATGTGGTTGCAACAGTCGAGCTTTCCAAGCGACGCGTCGACCCGAAAACTGAAAAACGCAATAGCACGATCTGTGCTCAGGTCCAGAGCCGCCGCTCGCCACAGTACCGGTTGCCAAGGATGCCGGCGCTCGAACGGGCACGTTCCGTGCGATGGCGGCTCGTTCGCTTCCTGGCTGGCCTCAAAAGCTTCTCGATCTGGCGCAGCGTCGCTAAGTGAGGTGTGCCGGTCTATTTGACCGCGCGCACGCAGATAAAGGCGGGCGACCGGCTCAGTTCGGCAAAATGCCTTGGGTCGATTGTCGCCATTTCAGCCACTGGCAACGGCTCGACAAAACGGTCGAGGCGCCAGCCGGCACCACTCAGGCCGTTCAAAATATCTTGAAGTGGTCGGCGGTAGGATTCGACGAAGGGTGCTGGCTCGCCAAACCCGCCCCAATGCATGCCCCAGGGGTTCGTCGCGAAATAGTCGGCGTCGCCACGCGTTCTCGGATCGGCCCAGTCGCGCATCGGGTGGCCCATCGAAAACACGAGCCGCCCTCCCGGTCGCGCAATGCGGTGGAACTCGGTGAAGACCGGCTTGAGGTCCTCGACATAATCGAGCGCCAGCGAACAGAGGATTGCGTCGGCACTGTCGCTTCCAAGCCAGTCGAGCGGCTTGGAAAGGTCGCCTTCGCGGACATCGACGTCGAGCCCGGCACATCGCGCCCGCGCCAGCACCGTCATCTCCGGGGTGATATCGAAGGCGCGAACCTTCGCGCCCTGGCGCGCCAGCTTTTCCGAGCAGATGCCCGAACCGCAGCCGGCGTCGACAACGTCCTGGCCCTTCACATCGCCAAGCAACGCGAGCGATGCCGGACGCTCGTAAAGCGCGTTGTGCGGCTTGGTAGGTGCTGTCGCATCATAGCGCTCGGCGAAGCTCGCATAAGCGCGCCGGGCGATCTGTTGGCTGTCGGTGTCGTCGGAACGATCGGACATCGGCAGGCGACGTACGTTATTCCGGAATGCTGGTCTGCAGGGCGAGCGCATGTAGCACGCCGCCCATATTCCCCTTCAGCGCGTCATAGACCATCTGGTGCTGCTGCACGCGGGTCTTGCCACGGAAGCTTTCCGACACGACCTCGGCGGCATAATGATCGCCGTCGCCAGCGAGATCGCGGATGGTCACCCGGGCATCCGGAATGCCGTCCTTGATCATCCGCTCAATGTCGTGTGCGTCCATTGCCATGCCGTTTTCCCCGATCAGTTGTTCATGAACCGAGGGAACCAGGATTCGTGAGCCGTGGTCAACTCGTCAATTGATATGGCGCGCGCCTCGCCCAGTTTCAATTCCTGGCCGCCGGTCGTGCCGATCCACGGAGCATGAATCCCGAGCGCCTTGGCCTCGTTCCACAATTCCTGCATCTCAGCCGACTTGGGGTCAAGCTTGACAGTCACCAGATAGCGCCCCTGGTCTTCGCCGAAGAACACCGGGATCGGGTTGGTGCCGCTGAGACCGGGAACGGTGGCGCCGATGCCGGAAGCCATCGCCATCTCCGCGAGTGCCACTGCAAGACCGCCATCAGATAGGTCGTGCACGGCGGTAGCCTGGCCGTTGCGGATCAGCTTGCGAACGAAGTCGCCGACCTTCTTTTCGTGCTCGAGATCGACTGCCGGCGGCGGGCCGTCGGTGCGGCCATGCACGTCGCGCATGTAGATCGACTGGGCAAGGTGGCTGCCCCACTGGGCCGGGCCGCCGACAAGCAGGATCACTTCGCCTTCGCGGGCAAAGCAGGCCTTGGCCATCTTCGACCAGTCGTCGATCAGGCCAACGCCGCCGATTGTCGGCGTCGGCAGGATTCCTTGCCCGTTGGTCTCGTTGTAAAGCGACACATTGCCCGAAACGATCGGGAAGCCGAGTGCGCGGCAGGCCTCGCCGATGCCTTTCACGGCTCCGACCAACTGCCCCATGATCTCGGGCCGCTCGGGGTTGCCGAAATTGAGGTTGTCGGTAGCAGCCAGCGGTTCGGCACCGGTCGCAGTCAGGTTGCGCCAGCACTCGGCCACGGCCTGCTTGCCGCCCTCATAGGGATCGGCCTCGCAATAGCGCGGCGTCACGTCCGACGAAAACGCCAGCGCCTTGGTGGCATGGCCCTCGACGCGCACAACGCCGGCGTCGCCGCCGGGGCGCTGCAGCGAGTTGCCCTGGATCATCGTGTCATACTGCTCCCACACCCAGCGCCGCGATGACAGATCCGCACCGTCGAGCATCTTGAGCAGCGCATCGGCGACATCGGCCTGCGGAACATCGTCGGCGGCAAGCGGCGCGCGCTTGGCCGGTTCGACCCACGGGCGATCATATTCGGGAGCCTCGTCGCCGAGTTCCTTGATCGGCAGGTTGGCCACTTCCTTGCCCTGATGCAGGACGCGGAAGCGCAGGTCGTCGGTGGTCTTGCCGACGATGGCGAAGTCGAGGCCCCATTTGACGAAGATTGCCTCGGCTTCTTCTTCCTTTTCGGGACGCAGCACCATGAGCATGCGCTCCTGGCTTTCCGACAGCATCATCTCGTAGGCGCTCATGCGCTCTTCGCGCACCGGCACCTTGTCGAGGTCGAGTTCGATGCCGAGGTCGCCCTTGGCGCCCATTTCAACGGCCGAGCAGGTCAGGCCGGCAGCACCCATGTCCTGGATCGCGATGACCGCGCCCGACGCCATCAGTTCGAGGCACGCTTCGAGCAGGCATTTTTCGGTGAACGGATCGCCGACCTGCACGGTCGGGCGCTTCTCGTCGATCTTGTCGTCGAATTCGGCCGAAGCCATGGTCGCGCCGCCGACACCGTCGCGGCCGGTCTTGGCCCCGAGATAGACTACCGGCAAGCCGACACCCTTGGCCTGCGACAGGAAGATCCCGTCGGTCTTGGCAAGACCAGCTGCAAAGGCGTTGACCAGAATGTTGCCATTGTAGCGGGCGTCGAAATTCACTTCGCCGCCAACGGTCGGCACGCCGAAGGCATTGCCGTAGCCGCCGACGCCGGCAACCACACCTGAAACCAGATGGCGCGTCTTAGGATGGTCAGGTGCGCCGAAGCGCAGCGCGTTCATCGAGGCAATCGGCCGCGCGCCCATGGTGAAAACGTCGCGCAGAATGCCACCAACGCCGGTCGCCGCACCCTGGTAGGGCTCGATGAAGGAGGGGTGGTTGTGGCTCTCCATCTTGAAGACCACGCAGTCGCCGTCGCCGATATCGACAACGCCAGCATTTTCGCCCGGACCCTGGATGACCCGCTCGCCCTTGGTCGGCAGCGTCCGCAGCCACTTCTTCGACGATTTGTACGAACAATGCTCGTTCCACATCGCCGAGAAGATGCCGAGCTCGGTGAAGGTCGGCTCGCGCCCGACAAGGTCGAGGATACGCTGGTATTCGTCTGGCTTGAGCCCGTGCGCGGCAATGAGCTCGCCGGTGATCTTCACGTCGTTCTGAATAGTCATCGTAGATCGCAGAATCCGTTGGGGGAACCGTTGGTGGCTCAATAGCGCATCATTGGGCCAGGATATACCGCCAAAGGCCAGAAAATCGCCCCTATGGCAAGGAAACGGGACTGTTGGCAGCGGGGATGTGGATGGGCTCAGCCGAAACTGTCGTAGCCGGCGCGCCCCTCGTCGAGCAGGCGGCGCAGCTTTGCCAGCCCCTGGCTCACCTCGACCTGCGTGCGCGCCGATGAAATGCCGATCCTGACGCGGTGGAACACCTGGTCCGAGCGCCCGGCCTTGAACTCGTCTTCGTCGTCGATCAGCACGCCTTGCTCATAGGCGGCGTTCTTGAACGTGCCGGAATTCCACGGTTCCGGAAGGGCCAGCCAGACGAAGGGAATATTGGGCGTGGTGTTGAAGTCGCAGCCGTCCAGCGCCTTGCGCACAATGTCGAGACGGGCGTTGATCTCGGCGATCGAGCGGGCACGTATCGCCGCGGCCGCGCCCGAAAGCACCAGCTGGGCGCACGTTTCCGCCAATAGGAACGGCATGCCGCCGGTGACCATCTTGTGCGCAACCCGGATGCTGTGGCGGAAATGCGCCGGGCTTGACAGCCAGCCGCCGCGCACGCCAGCCGCCACCGATTTGGACAGGCCGCCCACAACGAACACGCGTTCAGGGGCGAATTCGGCCAGAAGCGGCGTGCGGTCGTCGGTGAGCGCGCCGTAAAGGTCGTCCTCGATCAGCAGCACGTTGTGCTTGCGCGCGATCTCGGCAATCGCCTGCCGGCGCTCGCGTGGCATGATCACGCCTGTCGGGTTCTGAGCCGTGGGCATCAGGAATGCCAGTTTCGGGTGCTTTTGGGCGCAGACGCGTTCGAAATCATCGGGGTCGATGCCGTGTTCGTCCGAATTGACCAATGCCATGCGCCGACCGATCAGGCCGGCACTGCGCGCGATCTGGGTATAGGTCACATGCTCGAACAGGATGTGGTCGCCCGGAGAGCTTGCCGCTGCAATGATCGCAACGACAGCGGCATGCGCGCCGAGCGTCGGTACGATGCTGTCAGGCGCGGCCATAAAACCGTTGCGCGACAGCCATGCGCTGCCTGCCTCGAACCAATGTTCGGGAAATGTCCTTGTATAGCTCGTCATGTCGTCGGGATTGTCCCGGCTGATCGCGGCCAGGATTGTCTCGATTTCGCTGCTCTGTCCGACATTGGGTGCTGCTGTGCTGTCGAAGCGCAGCTTTCCAGGCGCTGCCTCGACTGAGCGTGATCCCTCATGGGGCAGGGCAGGCGACGCGCTGGGCGCAGGCTGCTCGCTGTGGCGCGCAAGGATGTAAGTGCCGCGACCGACTTCTCCGCTCACCAGGCCGCGTTCGCGCAACAGCGCGTAGGCGCGCCCGACAGTGCCGATGGTCACGCCGATATCGTAGGCGAGGTTGCGCTGCGGCGGCAGCTTGGTTCCGGAGGCTAGAACGCCGCTGTCGATGTCGCTTTCGATGCGTTCGGCCAGGCGCAGATAGAGTGGGCCAGAGCCGGACGAGAGGTCGGGAAGCCAAATTGTCATGGTGACAATTCCTATATTGCGATCATCATTGAGTCAATTCATAGCATTGTTCGTCGAAAATAGACACAATCTGGATCATTGCTATGGGTACAATAGGTGCAATTGAAGGGGGCGTCACAGCTTCATCCCCAGCGGAGAAGCACAGCTCATTCCGCAATCTGGCGAAGGTTCCACTCAATCTCATGCGATGGCTGTCGCGCTGCATCGAGCGGCGGCGCACCCGATTGAGCCTGCTGGACCTCACGGACGAACAATTGTCCGATATCGGCATCTCGCGTTGCGATGCCTATCGCGAAGGAATCCGCTCGTTTTACGACTGAGGGTTTTCGGATTGTCCCGACCCACGGGCAGTTCGACATTGGTGGAGGCGCCCCTGTGCCTCCACCACTTTTTCAGCCGAAGCTGATTGCAGAAGCCTGTCGACTGTGCCTCAAGCGGTGCCGGTGCAGGCAGGGTTGCCGGAACTCCAGCGGGTGATATCAGAGCCGATGCGTGCGCCGAGCGCCTGGTCCATCAACGGACCGAACGCTTGCACCTGGCTCGAATTGCCTTGTGCCTGCACCACCAGCAGCGGCCTTGCGCCATATTGCTTGGCCGGCACCAAAAGGAAGCGTGGCGTGCCGCCGAAATTATTGAGTTCGTTGGCCATCTGGTAGGCTTTGAAGGCCGGGTCCTTGCTGGCGAACCAGCATTTATGCGCGGCGATTGCCACCTGTTCCATCGAACGAAGCGATGCACTCTTGCCCGACGCTGACGGCGCTGGCGTCTTCGGGCCGGAGTTGCAGGCGGCGAGACCAATGACTGCGGCCGCTGCCGCCAGAATCCGCAGTGACTTCATTCGCCGATGCCCGCCCTTATCAATTGGATGAAATGAAGAGAATTCCCGGCCTTACGCTGCCTTGGCCAGGCCGAGCGCGCTTTCAAACAGCGCGCGGCCATCATTGCCGCCATGCGCCGCCTCGATCAGGTTCTCCGGGTGCGGCATCAGCCCAAGCACGTTGCCTGATTTGTTGATGATGCCGGCGATGTCGTTGATCGAGCCGTTCGGGTTGGTTCCTTCGGCGTAGCGGAACACCACCTGGCCGTTGCCTTCGAGCTGGTTGAGTGTCTCGGGATCGGCGAAATAATTGCCGTCGTGATGCGCCACAGGGCAGCGGATGATCTGGCCGGCCGAATAGTTGCGGGTGAACGCGGTGTTGGCGTTGGCGATTTCGAGCTTCACTTCGCGGCAGACGAATTTGAGCGAGGTGTTGCGCATCAAGGCGCCGGGCAGGAGGCCTGCTTCAACCAGGATTTGGAAGCCGTTGCACACGCCGACAACTTGCACGCCCTTGGCGGCCTTTTCGGCAACCGCGCGCAGCACCGGCATGCGAGCTGCGATCGCGCCGCAGCGCAGATAGTCGCCGAAGGAAAAACCACCGGGAATGGCGATCAGGTCGACATCGGGGATTTCCGTGTCGGTCTGCCAGACGGTGACCGGGGCCCTGCCCGAAATCTTGGTCAGCGCCGCGATCATGTCGCGGTCGCGGTTCAGGCCGGGGAGGAGAACGACTGCTGATTTCATTTCGGTTCGTAAGGCCTCTGAGATTCGGCGAGTTCACGCAGTTCCAAACGACGCTCGATGCGCTCGAGGCTTTCGTCGTGGCGATCGAGCTTGGCGTAGATGTTATGGACGTCGTTCTGCATCGAAAGCATGTGGCCGCGAATTGAGATAAGCTCCTGCTTCACCTCCCGGATGCCGTGTTCGACGCCATCCAAGCGAGACTGAATTTTCTTCAGTACTTCATAAAGCAGTTCACTTGTGACTTCCGTCACTACACCCTCCGGTGCAACCTCAGATAAGCGTCACACTATAGTTCTCAATCACTGTGTTCGCCAGAAGCTTCTCGCACATGGCGTTGAGGTCGGCTTCCGCCTTGGCGCGGTCGATGCTGTCGAGCTCGACGTCGAACACCTTGCCCTGGCGCACGGAACCGACGCCGCCGAAGCCCAGGCCGTCGAGCGCATGCTCGATCGCCTTGCCTTGCGGGTCGAGAACGCCGTTCTTGAGGGTGACGGTGACGCGGGCCTTGATCACGGGCGGAATTCTCCGGCTATTCGTCTACAAAAAAGGGAAGGGCGCGGTCGATCCGCGCCCTGCTGCTTAGCTTAGTGCTTGACGAGAACCGGGCCGGTCGGGCGCGGGGTCTCGTTTTCGTTCATGATGCCAAGGCGGCGTGCCACTTCCTGGTAAGCCTCGACCAGTCCGCCCATGTCGCGGCGGAAGCGGTCCTTGTCGAGCTTGTCCTGGGTGGCGACGTCCCACAGGCGGCAGCTGTCGGGCGAAATCTCGTCGGCGACGACGATGCGCATCATGTCGCCCTCATACAGCCGGCCGCATTCGATCTTGAAATCGACGAGCTGGATGCCGACGCCCATGAACAGGCCGGAGAGGAAGTCGTTGACGCGGATGGCCAGCGCCATGATGTCGTCGATTTCCTGCGGGCTTGCCCAGCCGAATGCCGTGATGTGCTCTTCAGAGACCATCGGGTCATCGAGCGCATCGGCCTTGTAGTAGAATTCGATGATCGAGCGCGGCAGCACGGTGCCTTCCTCGATGCCCAGGCGCTTGGCCAGCGAGCCAGCGGCGACGTTGCGCACCACAACCTCGAGCGGGATGATCTCGACTTCCTTGATCAGCTGCTCACGCATGTTGAGCCGGCGGATGAAGTGGGTCGGAATGCCCATGCGGTTCAGGTGGTTGAAGATGTGCTCGGAAATACGGTTGTTGAGCACGCCCTTGCCG
>NZ_JBFUIP010000115.1:0-18183 GCF_056401815.1 Aminobacter sp. P4_D5
CGATTACGGCAGTATTCGTGAAAGTGCGGTCCGTGTCCTGCAAGGCCTTTGCCGCCGCGAACTTCCTGAAGAACTCGCCATTTGCAAGCAGCCCGGCGCGTACCGCGTATTTCGATACCAGTTCGGCCTCATCGATCATTTCGTCGACGACATGCTTCGATGGGGGGCTCTCCCGGCGTTTCCAGAAGGCAAGGCGATGCCAAATCCTAGGGGGATCTCCCTGCATCGGCGCTGGCTGGGAATCCAACGGCATCCCTTTTGATCCTCCTAGCCCAGCACACCGGAAACAAAGCCATAGGGCCCGGGACAGCCGCAGGGATTTCCCGGCGGTCCCGGTGGGTTGGCGCAACACCAGAATGTGGGAGTGAAGCAGATCGTGCCTGGCTGGTGTGGTGGCACCTGAGCAAGCGCCGAACGTGTAAGTGCAGCCACAACCCCGAAAGTCAGCAGGATTGCGAGCCTAAGCTTCACCGACGGCATCAAGCCCTCCCCGGTCGCTTAATATCTAAAGTTGCATATCTACAATCATACAATCAAAGATAGCATCTCGCAATCGCCCTGCTGAATGGTTTGGCAAGGAAGGATCGTGGCTGGAATATTAAAACGGGCCGCCTCGGAAAACCGCGGCGGCCGCACCTTGTGAGCTGCCTCAGAAAATCGCGTTCACCGGCAATCCCAGCGCCATGGCGCCGGCATAATGCGCTTGCGGGCCGGCCTGGAGCGGGTGGAAGCGTGCGCCCTGCATGTCGCGGAAGCGGCGTTCGAGCCCCTTTTCGCGGTAGAAGGACGAACCGCCGGCAAGCTCCATCGCAAGGTCGACGACCTCGAGCCCATGACGCGCGACCAGCGAACGGCCCATCATCACGTCGTTGACGCTTTCGGTCGAGGGCGTGTTGCGCTCGACAGCCTCGACCATTGAACGATGGGCAAGCTGGGCGGCACGCAATGCCGTGTCCATCCGCCCGGCGAGGTTGAGCACGCCCTCGCTTTCAGGCTTCTTCTTCGCGATCTCGATGGCGATGTCGCGCGCGCTTTCGGCGACGCCGAGATAGACGGCGTAAATCAGCGGGAAGGCGATGGTTGCGATGATCTGGAACACCGGGTGCCATAAACGCGGCTGCCGGGAGAAGCTGACCGCGGTGTCGGGCACGAAAAGCCCGTCGATGACGACATCGTTGGAACCCGTGCCGCGCATGCCAAGCGTGCGCCAATTGTCCATGACGCTGACTTCGGGCGCCCGCATCGGCACGCCGAAATGGATGACATGCTCCTTGCCGTCTTCGCTTTGGTGGATCGCACCTGTCATCAGGATGTCGCCGGCAATCGCGCCCGAGGTGAAGACCTTGCGCGCGGTGATGCGGTAGCCGCCATCGACCTTTTCGGCCTTGCCCGAACCGCCGATCCAGTCGGACCCGCCGCTGGACAAAAGGATCAGGTTTTCGGCCGCGACCCGCTTGAGCAGCGGCTCGACGGCAGCGACGTTCTGATGGCGCCAGCGCCAGGCGGGTATCGCCACCTGATGCGTGTGCATGGCAAAGGCGAGTGCGGTCGAGCCGCAGGCCCGCGCCATGATCCGCAGCATTTCGCAAAGTTCGGGGGTTTCAGCACCACCGCCGCCGAATTCAAGCGGAACGGCCGCCTTGACGAGGCCGGCCTCTTTCAAAAGCACGTAGTTTTCGGCAACGAAGCGGTCGCTTTCATCGAACTTCCGGGCCCGTTCGGCGAGAGCGGGCGCCAGCTCATGCGCGGCACCTATGACGTCGGCCGGCATGACGCCTGTCACACCGGCAGTTGCCAGCGCAGCGTTTTCAAGACTTCTCATCAAGTCGTCTCCTGGTTGACCGGCAGGTCGGGCGGAAGCATCTTCCCAGGAAGCGCTACGGTCCAGTTCAGGAACTGAACCGGTGCGCAAAAGCAGCTTTTGCGCTACAATGGCACAGTCCCAGCTGGTGATGCAGATGAGCGATCGCGGCGGATACAGCCAATTTTGTCCTGTTTCGATGGCGTCCGAGGTGCTTTGCACGCGCTGGACGACGCTTGTCGTGCGCGAAATGCTGATGGGTTCGAGCCGTTTCAACGACTTGCGGCGCGGCGTGCCGAGAATGTCGCCGGCATTGCTGTCCAAGCGGCTGAAGGAACTGGAGCGCGCCGGCGTGGTGATCGCCGACCGAGGTGCCGGCGGCAGCGTCGAATACCGCCTCACCGAAGCAGGTGAGGATCTGCGCCCGATTATCCTTGGCCTTGGCGACTGGGGCCATCGCTGGGTCGAATCCCAGCTAACCCTCAGAAATCTCGACCCTTCCCTGCTGATGTGGGACATGCGCAGGAACCTCAATCCGCAACCGCTGCCACCGAGGCGCTGCACGATTCACTTTCTGTACCCCGAATTGCCGCAGGCACAGCAGAACTGGTGGCTGGTGGTCGATGACGGGGCGGTTGACCTGTGCAATTCCGATCCGGGCTTCGATGTCGACCTCAGGGTCATGGGCTCCTTGCGCAGCATGACTTCGGTGTGGATGGGCCTGAGCGGCCTGCGCCAGGAAATCGATTCCGGGCAGCTGGAACTCGATGGCGACGACAAGATTGCACGCGCCATGCAGGCCTGGCTCGGCCTCAGCACCTTCGCGTCGGTGGCGCGGCGCGTGCCCTAGCTCCGCGCCCAGGCCTGGTACTCCTGCATCAGCGGCTCAAACTCCTCCATCGCGGGGAATTCCGGGAAGCTTCTGACAGCGCCTGTTTCGGCGAAGGAAAGCTTTGTTTTCGTACAGGTTTCCATGAACGGCCGGAACCAGGCTGTCTCCTCCAGCATTGTCGGCCGCACATTGACGAACCCGTCGACACCCTCGATGCGGGTGAACATCCATGTCTTGCAATGATCGCAGAAATGATGGTGCAGCTCCCGGCCATGCAGGCCGCCGATGACGGTCTCGCCCTTGGTGACCGCGAACCCGTCGGCCGGCACCATCGCCGTCAGCGAGTAGGCCGAAGATGACATTTTCTGGCAGCCCGGGCAGTGGCAGGCGGCGGTGGCGATGGGTGGCTTCGACACCTCGATCTCGACCCGGCCGCAGCGGCACACGCCTTTGAGCGGAAGCGGAATGGACGACATTGCTGGCTCCTTATCTGACACGCCGCGATCATGCGATCCCGGCGCGTCGACGCATAGGGCCAGCCCACGTTCAAAACAGCTGGTACTGGAACACAAGCGCTGGTGCCCCTCCCCCTCATTGGTCGGGAGAGAGGCTTTTCGGGACGCTATCAGGYGGCGACCAGTTGCCGCGCGTTGAGCAGTTCTACACAGGCATGGGCCGCTTCCTTGCCCTTGACCTTGAAGTGGTCGAAGAAGAAGCGGTGATGCTCGGCGCTATCGTGGTAGTTGTGCGGTGTCAGCACCGCCGACAGCACCGGAACGCCGGTCTGAAGCTGCACGTTCATCATGCCGTCGAGCACCGCCTGCGCCACGAATTCATGGCGGTAGATGCCGCCATTGACGACAAAGGCAGCGCCGAGGATCGCGGCATAACGACCGGTCTCGGCAAGCGTCTTGGCAAATAGCGGGATTTCGTAGGCGCCGGGCACGTCGAAGATGTCGACGGCGATGCGGCCGCCGCCCAGCGTCTCGATGTCGGCGACGAAGGCATTGACGCATTGGTCGACGATGTCGGCATGCCAACGTGCACGGATTACGGCAACGCGGCGGGTAGAAAAGTCTTTCGGGGATTGCTGATTCATGGGTCCATCCTTCCGTTTCGAACCAGAATCAGGACGCACGAGACGGAATCCCGGCGGCTCGCGCCACCGCTTTCCCGTTCGTTCTCTTCCATCCGGACTATGACCGTCGGCTCCGGAATCACACCGGATCTGCTGACCCTTCCCCTTCGGGAAGGCGCTCGCGGGCTTGGGTCCGAGAACCCTTACCGCCGGTGGGGACTTTCACCCCGCCCTGAGAACATTGACGCCTCCGATATGGCGGCGGCGAAGCGGTCTGTCAATCACAGGAATAATAGTTTCAGCGAACTGGCCGGGCCGGGTTGCCGACCACGGTTGCATTGGCTGGCACATCCTTCGTGACCACAGAGCCCGCGCCGACAATGGCGTTGTCGCCAATGGTGATACCGCCGAGCAGGATGGCACCGCCGCCGATCCAGACATTTTCGCCGATCGTCACCGGCCGGCCGATCTCAAGGCCGGCGCGCCTCTCAGCAGCACCCTTGTGATGTTCCGGGCAATAGATCTGCACGTTGGGTCCGAGCATCGCCGCCTTGCCGATGCGCACCGGCGCGGTGTCGAGAATGGTGCAGCCGGCATTGATGAACACGCCGTCGCCAAGATGGATGTTGAAACCGTAGGCACAGTGGAACGGCGCTTCGATGCGAGTTCCCTCTCCTGCCGACCCGAGCAATGCCTTGAGTTTGGGCGCGATGTCGCCGCGTTCAGCCGGCGACAGCGAGCGGTGCTCGAACACGGCATCGGCCGCCACGGCACGCATGGCGTCGAGTTCCGGGTCGACGCAGTTGTACTACTCGCCCGCAGCCATCTTTTGGCGTTCGCTCAAAGCCATGACCCGATCCTCTATGTTGGCTCAAAGCCAGATCACAGAAGCGCCGCGCTGCAAAGGCCACCACTGGCCAAACAGGCTGGCTGTGCTAGCCTGACGAACTGGCGGCGAGCCGGCAACTGGCGGACCACATGAGCACTTTCGGACCAGCTTCATCCAAGGGGGACAACGGATGATCTACCTGCTCGCGCTTCTCATCGGACTTATTGCTGGCTTGAGAGCCATGACCGCGCCTGCGGCGGTCGCCTGGGGCGCATATCTCGGCTGGCTGCCGCTCGCCGGCACCTGGGCCAGCTTCATGGGCCACTGGATAACGGTAGCGATCTTCACCGCGCTTGCGCTCGTCGAACTCGTCACCGATCAATTGCCCTCGACGCCAAGCCGCAAGGTGCCGCAGCAGTTCGGCGCGCGTATCGTCATGGGTGCGTTCTGCGGCGCGATCCTCGGCACCGCCGGCGGCGCGATGATCGGCGGGCTGGCCGCCGGCGTGATCGGCGCGATCCTCGGTACGCTCGGAGGCGCCGAAGCACGGGGCCGTCTCGCGGCAGCCTTCGGCAAGGACTTGCCGGCCGCGCTCATCGAGGACGTCGTCGCCATCTTGGGCGCGCTGTTGATCGTGAGTGCCGTGATATGAGCGCCGCGCAGAAGTTCGACGCCATCATCATCGGCGCCGGACAGGCCGGGCCGCCCCTGGCCGGACGGCTGACGGCGGCTGGCCAGACGGTGGCGCTGGTCGAGCGCAAGCTGGTCGGCGGCACCTGCGTCAACACCGGCTGCAAGCCGACAAAAACAATGGTTGCAAGCGCTTATGCCGCGCATCTCGCCCGCAATGGCGCCGACTATGGCGTTTTGTCGGGCGGGCCGGTCAGCGTCGACATGAAGCTGGTGAAGGCGCGCAAGGACAAGGTAACCGTCGATTCCCGCGACAGCCTCGAAAGCTGGATCGCCGGCATGAAGGGCTGCACGCTCTATCGCGGCCACGCCCGTTTCGAAGGGCCGCACGAGGTGCGCGTCGGCGACACCTTGCTGCAGGCGACACGCATTTTCCTCAATGTCGGCGGCCGCGCCAACATTCCCGACATGCCCGGTGTCAACGACATCGACTACCTGACCAACACCTCGATGATGGAAGTCGACTTCCTGCCGAACCACCTCGTCGTTGTCGGCGGCAGCTATATCGGGCTCGAATTCGCCCAGATGTTCCGCCGCTTCGGCTCCAAGGTGACAGTGGTGGAGAAGGGTCCGCGGCTGGTTTCGCGCGAGGACGAAGACGTATCCGAAGCGGTGAAGGGCATTCTGGAGAACGAGGGCATCGCGCTCAGGCTCAACGCCGAATGCATCAGCTTTGCCCGCCACGCCGATGGCGTGACGGTGGGCGTTGACTGTACCAGCGGTGACCGCGCCGTCGTCGGTTCGCATGTGCTTTTGGCCATCGGCCGCAAGCCCAACACTGACGACCTGGATCTCGACAAGGCCGGCGTCGAATTGGACAAGCGCGGATATGTCGTGGTCGACGATCAGCTCCGAACGAGCGTGCCGCATATATGGGCAATGGGTGACTGCAACGGCAAGGGAGCCTTCACCCACACCTCCTACAACGACTTCGAGATCGTTGCGGCGAACCTGCTCGACAACGACCCGCGCAAGGTTTCCGACCGCATCGAGGCCTATGCGCTTTACATCGACCCGCCGCTCGGTCGCGCCGGCATGACAGAAACGGTTGCACGCAAATCCGGCCGCAAGGTGCTGGCGGGCGAACGTCCTATGACACGCGTCGGGCGCGCGGTCGAAAAAGGCGAGACGCAGGGTGTCATGAAGATCCTGGTCGACGCCGACACCAGGGAAATCCTTGGCGGCTCGGTGCTGGGCACAGGCGGCGACGAGGCGATCCATGCGGTGCTCGACCTGATGTATGCCAAGGCGCCTATCGAAACGCTGCAACGCGCCGTCCACATCCATCCGACGGTGTCGGAACTGTTGCCGACAATCGCCATCGAGCTGAAACCGCTGACCTAAAACTATTCGAAGGCCGCCCTCGCCTTGGCCTCCAGCCATTCGGCCATCTGCCGGTAAGGCACCGGGCCATAGCTGATGCGTCCGACGCCAAGCTCGGCCAGCTTCGCCTTCGCAGGCACATGCGCCAAAGCGATGATGTTGACCGGCAGCGAAACGGACTTGCACAGCCTGCCGATCAGCTTCTCGTCGCCGAGGCCCGGCGCGAAGAAACCGTGCGCGCCGGCTTTTGCATAGGCCTCCGCCCGTTCGGTCGCGGCATCGGCCAGAGCGTCGTTGTGTTCGTCGGGCTTGGCCTTCAGGAAGATGTCGGTGCGGGCGTTGATGAAGGCGGGGATGCCGGATGCGTTGACGGCGTCTGCCGCCGCGGCGATCCGCTTTACCTGGACGGCGATGTCGTGCAGGCCGCTGCCGCCGACGATCTGGTCCTCGAAATTGAAGCCGACCACGCCTTCCGCCAGCGCCCGCGTCACCGTGGTGGCGACGGCTTCGGGCTCGACGCCATAGCCGCCTTCGAGGTCCATGGTGACGGGCAGGTCGACAGCGGCGACAATGCGGCGGATGTTGTCGAGTGCGAGTTCGAGCGGGATCTTCTCGCCGTCGGCAAAGCCGAAGGCAGTCGCCACCGGCGCGCTTCCCGTGGCAATCGCCTTCGCGCCCGCCTTGGCAATGATCACGGCACTACCGGGATCCCAGGCATTGTAGAGAACCACCGGATTGCCCTTCACATGCAGGGCATGGAAGGTCTTCGCCTTGTCGATCTGGCTGGTCATGGATTTGTCCTCCTGAACGTGGTGGGCAACCTAGCAGGGCAACGCGTCTCCGCCATGGCGCAGAACGCGATATCACGGCGGCCAGAGGCGCAGGTGCGCAACCACTATTCTGGTCGGGACGGGAGCGGCAGTTGCCATGCCGTGAGGCCGAAGCTGCTGTAAGGTCGAAGACAAGTGAGCGATCGCAACCCTTTGTCGGATCTAAACTCGTTCAGCCTATGTCGGGATCGGCCGCCAGCAAGCGCTCTTCGAGTCGTGTGAGCATGCTGTTGGCGATCTTCAATTCACCAGCATCCTCGCCGGCCAGAAGCTCGGTGCGCAATTGCTCGAGAATGCGCTCGATCTCATCGACCCTGACACGGCCGGCATCGGTCAGCGACAGTATTTTCGCACGCCGGTCGCCGGGGTCGCCGCTTCGGGTGATCAGGCCATCGGCGACCAGAAGATCAACGATGCGGACCAGCGACGGCCCCTCGAAACCGAGATGATCTGCAATCAAACCCTGGCGGATGTTGTCGCCCAGTCGCGACAGCGCGACGAGCGGCATGGCGGTGGCGTGCGAAAGCCCGCAATCGTCGAGCGCGCGGTCAGCGGCACGCCGCCACAACCGGGCGACGGAAAGCAGGCTCTTTCCGAAATTGGCTTGGTCAACGGCCCTATTGGACATTCGAAAAGGATAACATACTATCTATTAGGATGCGATCAGATTCTTGGAACGCGCATCGTGCCGCCGAAGGTCGAATTCAGGCTTTCGGGCCGATGCGTAGGCCGCCAAAGGCGGCGCCGGTTCTGTGCGGACGCAAGGCGAGGACACGCCCGCAGAGTACCGGCATGACGATCGCAACTGCCGTCGTCCAAAAGGGCTACGGTGACGTGTTCAATCTTCGCAGGTAATCAAAATGGCAGCACAACGGACAAGCGGAGGCAGCGGCTGCTGGCTCCTGGTTCTATTTGGCCTGCTCATGGTCATCATCGGCGCGCCGCTCGTTTATGGCGGCGTCCAGCTGATTGGCCTGGGCGGCTCCTGGTATTACGCAATCGCCGGTCTCGGCGTCATGGCCTCCGGCATCCTTTATGCAATGCGCCGCAAATCAGGTCTGTGGCTTTACGCCATCGTGTTCCTGGCGACCATCGCATGGGCGCTGTGGGAATCCGGCCTCGAATTCTGGCCGCTGGTGCCGCGACTTGTGGCGCCGGCTGTCATTGCAATCCCGGCGCTGCTGCTGGCACCGCTGTTTGGCTCGGGCAAGCGTACGCCGTTCGCGCTCGCTGGCCTTTTGGTGGCGGCACTTGCCGCGACCGGCATCTACGCCTTCACCCCGCATGATGTGACGCGCAACGAATTTGCCAAGGCTGACCCCGCGCCTTCAGTCCCCCCAGCCGCTGCAAGCGCCACCGACTGGCGCTACTACGGCCGCACGCCTTCGGGCACGCGCTACGCCCCGATCGACCAGATCAACACCACCAACGTCGACAAGCTCGAGGTTGCCTGGACGTTCCGTTCCGGCGACACGCCTGTTGGTACCGGCCAGGACCAGAGCACGCCACTTTTCGTCGGCGACACGCTCTACACCTGTTCGCCCACCAACATCGTCCATGCCCTGAACCCTGATACGGGCGAGGTGAAGTGGAAGTTCGACGCCAAGGCCAAGTCGCCGCTGTGGCAGCGCTGCCGTGGCGTGAGCTACTATGAGCCGGCTCCGGTTCAGGCTGAAGCTCCGGCTGACACCACAACGGCGCCTGCCGATGGCACCGCAGTTCCGGCAGCTCCGGTTGTCGCAACTTCGAACGCCTGTGCTGCTCGCATCGTCATGACCACCATCGACGCGCGCCTGATCCAGMTCGACGCCAAGACCGGCGAGTTGTGCCAGGACTTCGGCAATGGCGGCATTGTCGATCTCAAGCAGGGCATGGGCGAGATCAAGGACGGCTTCTATTTCCAGACCTCCGCCCCCACCGTCATGCGCGACCTGATCATGGTCGGCGGCTGGGTGTGGGACAACGTCGAGACCGGCGAGCCTTCGGGTGCTGTCCGTGCTTTCTCGGCCCGCACCGGCGAACTGGTCTGGGCCTGGGATCTCGGCAATCCCGCCATCACCAAGCTGCCACCGGAAGGCGAAAGCTACACGCGCGGCACGCCAAACGTCTGGTCGACCCCGGCCTATGACGATGCGCTCGGCCTCGTCTACCTGCCCACCGGCAATGCAACGCCCGATTTCTGGGGCGCGCACCGCAGCAAGGCGGCCGAGGAATACAGTGCTTCGGTCGTGGCGCTGGACATGGAAACCGGCAAGGAACGCTGGAAGTTCCAGACCGTGCATCACGACATCTGGGACTACGACGTGCCCGCCCAGCCGGCACTCTACGACGTGCCGGACGGCAAGGGCGGCAACACCCCTGCCCTGATCCAACTGACCAAGCGCGGCCAGATCTTCATGCTCGACCGCCGTGACGGCAAGCCGATTGCCGAGGTTGAGGAAAAGGCTGTGCCGCAAGGTGCCATGGAAGGCGACTTCACAGCGCCGACCCAACCCTACTCGGTCGGCATGCCTTCGATCGGCACCGAGCCGCTCAGCGAGGTCAGGATGTGGGGCGCGACGCCCTACGACCAGCTCTACTGCCGCATCGAGTTCAAGAAGCTGCGCTACGACGGCGAATTCACCCCGCCCAGGACCGACCGCAGCCTGCTTTATCCGGGCTACTACGGCGGCATGAACTGGGGCAGTGCGGCAATCGACGAGGCGCGTGGCCTTCTGATCGTCAACGACATCCGCATGCCGCAGTTCGTCCAGCTCATCCCCCGCGAGCAGGCCGACAACTATGGTGGCTCGGCGGCGCATGACGGCCTGTCACAGCAGAAGGGTACGCCCTATGGCGCACTCAAGAACGGCTTCATGTCGCCGCTCGGCGTGCCTTGCCACGAGCCTCCCTACGGCACCATCAGCGCCGTCGACCTGAAATCGCGCACGCTTCTCTGGCAGGTGCCGGCCGGCACGCTGCAGGATACCGGGCCGATGGGCATGAAGACAGGGCTGCAGATCCCGATCGGCATGCCGACTCTGGGCGGACCAATGGCGACATCGGGCGGCGTCGTCTTCTACGCCGGCACGCAGGACTATTATCTGCGCGCGCTTGATGTCGAGACCGGCCAGGAGCTGTGGAAGGGCCGCCTGCCCGTCGGCGCCCAGGCGACGCCGATGACCTATGTTTCGCATGAAAGCGGAACCCAGTACGTCGTCATCTCGGCCGGCGGCGCGCGTCAGTCGCCCGATCGCGGCGACTATATCGTCGCCTACAAGCTGCCGAAGCAGAACTGAGCTTCGACTGCATCGACATCGGACGGGGCGCCTTCGGGCGCCCTTTCTCTTGAAAGCTCAGGCGGCGGAAACGCGCCTTATCGGCAGGCGCCAGCCGAGCTTGACGCCCAGCGTCGCAACCGCGATCAAGGCCATGCCGACGCCTTGGGCGACGCCGATCGGATGGCCGTAGATCGCCCAGTCGATGATGATGGCGACCACGGGATAGATGAAGGTGAGCACGCCGATGACCGGCGTCGTCAGCTTGGGATAGGCCGAAAACATCATGACGTAGGCGATGCCGGTGTGCAGCACGCCGATACCGACCAGCCAGCCCYAGGATGCGAGGGGAATGTGGCCGGAAAAATTGGCGAAGGGCGCGAGCATGACCACGCCGACCGCCGTCTGGCACAGGACGGTGATCTCCGGCCGCTGCTCCCCGAGCCCCTTGGCGAGGATCGTCACCACCGCGTAGAGGAATGCCCCGCCGATCGCCATGGCGATGCCGACTGCCCAGGCTGACGTGACCGGGGTGGCGGAGACGACAAGGCCACTCGCCAGCACCACACCGATGAAGGCCGCGGCCATCCAGACAATTTGGTCGGCGGTGATGCGCTCCTTGAGGAACAGCACGCCGATCAGCACGACGAAGAACGGCTGGATGTGGTAGACGATGGTCATCACCGCGATCGAGGTCTTGGCGAAACCGGCGAAAAACGCCGTCCAGCTCAACACCATGCAGACGCCGCAAAACCCTGCCCGTGCGATGCGTGCCCATGACAATGACCGATCGGAAAGATAGCCGCGGAGCAGGCACCAGGCCCCGAGAAACAGCGCGCCGAATGCGCAGCGCCAGAACACTGTGGTGACCGGGTCGAGCCCAGCTTCGGTGACAAACGCACCGACAGTGCCGGCAATCGCCATGGCAACGGCAAGGCTCAAGGCGGGAAAGCGGGGCGCGTCGGTCATGCAAATATTCCGGGATGCAGTGGTGCCCCAGAAAGCCAGTATTGACTGCTTCATTCAAACGAATAGATTTGCAAAACCCTATTCGAAACGCTGATACCGCCATGGCCATGCCGCTCGATCTCGACCTGCTCAGAACCTTTGTCGCGGTCGCCGACAGTGGCAGCTTCTCCCATGCCGCATCGCGTGTCGGCCGCAGCCAGTCGGCCATCAGCATGCAGATGCAGCGGCTGGAGCAGGCGGTCGGCAAACAGCTTTTGATCCGCGGTTCACGCGCAGTGACCGCCAACGCCATCGGCGAAGAGCTGCTGGTCTACGCGCGCAGGCTTTTGAAACTCTCCGATGAGGCCTGGGCCAGCGTCACTCGGCCGGAAGAAGCCGGCAACGTGCGCCTCGGCGTGCCCGACGACTATGCGGCGTTCCTGCTGCCGTCGGTGCTGTCGCGATTTGCAGCTGCCCATCCGCTGGTGAATGTTGAACTGATCTGCGAGCAGTCGACCTCGCTGGTGAAGACCTTCGCCGACGGCAAGCTCGATCTCGCCATCATCCCGCGCGGACCGGAGCAAGCAATCGAGGTACTGCAACGTGAGCGGCTCGTCTGGGTCGCCTCACCCAACCATGTCGCCTGGGAGATCGATCCCCTGCCCGTCGCGCTGTTTGAACCCGGCTGCGTTGCGCGCCGCAGCGTGTTGCAGGTGCTGGGTGCCGCCGACCGGTCGTTCCGCAGCACCTATTCCAGCGCCAGCCTGCTTGGGCTGATCGCAGTCGTGCAGGCGGGGCTCGCGGTCGCCGGTCTTGCCCAGCGCAGCGTGCCGCCTTCGCTGCGCATCATCGGTGAAAACGAAGGGCTGCCGGCACTGCCGGAGATGGAAATCGGCATCCTGCGCAATCCCCAATCGGCCAATGCCGCGGTCGAACGCCTCTATGACTTCCTTCGCCGCGACCTGACGCAGCAATCCTGACCTGCCGCATGGCTGCCATGCGGCCAGCGCATCGCTGCATTGCAGCAACGTCGCTTGTGCGTCGGCAGATGAAGGGGAAAAGTAAATCTAAATCGTTTCAGCTCTCCTTCGAGTCCGCCCATGCCCTTGCCGATCTTCGCTCTGGCCGTTGCATCCTTTTGCATCGGCACCACCGAATTCRTCATCATGGGGCTGTTGCCGGAAGTCGCGGCCGACCTTGGCGTGTCGATCCCGGCGGCAGGCCTTTTGGTCACCGGCTACGCGCTCGGCGTGGTCATCGGCGCACCGATCATCGCCATCGGTACGGCAAGGCTGCCGCGCAAACCGGTGCTGATCGGGCTTGCAATGCTGTTCGTGCTCGGCAATCTGCTTTGCGCCATCGCCCCCACCTACTGGACGTTGATGGCCGCCCGCGTCATCACCGCCTTCGGCCACGGCGCCTTTTTCGGCATCGGCTCGGTGGTGGCGGCGAGCCTTGTGCCCAGGAACCAGCGTGCCAGCGCCATCGCGTTGATGTTTGCCGGCCTGACGCTCGCCAACATTCTGGGCGTTCCCGGCGGCACCGCACTTGGTGAGGCCTATGGCTGGCGCATGACCTTCTACGCTGTCGTTGTCATCGGGTTGATCTCGGTCGCAGCGATTGCCTTTCTGGTACCGGCAGGTGTCGCACCTCCCGGCAAGGGCGGGATCGCGGGCGAGGTCAAGGTGCTGGGCAAGCTCCAGGTGTGGCTGGCGATGATCATCTCCGCACTCGCCTCGGGCAGCCTGTTTGCYGTCTTCACCTACATCAAGCCGATCCTCACCGACGTCACCGGCGTATCGGTGGATTCGGTGACCTGGATCCTGCTTTTGTTCGGCGGCGGCATGACCATCGGCAACATCATCGGCGGCAAGCTCGCCGACTGGAAGCTGATGCCGACGGCCCTTGGAGCGCTGATCGTCATGGCGGCGATCCATGTCGCCTTCGCTGCCTGGAGCACGAGCGCGCCACTGGCGATCCTGCTTGTCTTCATGTGGGGCGTCATCACCTTCGTCATCGTGCCGCCGATGCAGATGCGCGTCGTCGAGACCGCCTCGGAAGCGCCGAACCTTGCCGCGACGCTCAACCAAGGCGCGTTCAATGCCGGCAACGCCGCCGGTGCCTGGATTGGCGGTGCCGCCATTTCCTGGGGCGTGAGCTACGCCGACCTGCCGCTTGTCGGTGCGGCGATCGCGCTTTGCGCCTTCGGCGTGGCGCTATTGTCCTTCACACTCGACAAGCGTGACGCAATCGAGCAAGCCGCATGACGCTTTATCGATTGTCAGCACTTCGCCGCTGCTGTAGCCACGGCGGTGATGGTTCCTGATGCCTGACTCGGGCAACGGGATTAAATGGGAACACGGTGAGACGTCGCTCGACGCGAAACCGTGGCTGCCCCCGCAACTGTGAGCGGATAGCAATTCGGAGACATGCCACTGGCCGCGAGGCCGGGAAGGTTCCGAGGCGCGATCACCCGCGAGCCAGGAGACCTGCCATCATCTGTGCAATTCAAACCGGCCGGGGTGTGCCGTGGAGATGATGATGATGGCGATTGCCTATTCGATAGGTTTCGGTTCGCTGATCGGATCGTTCCGCCTGCTCCGTGCTTTCACGGAGAAAAGGCATGCTCGACCGTGTTCATGCGGCTAGCCGTCTCGTCGGCGACACTCCAGCTGAGCTTGAAATCGATGCCGTATGCTGGGGACCTCGTCCCTCGCACCAGATCCTTGCACCCGTAAGCATCCGCGTCGCACCCGGCGAGTTGCTGGCAATCGTCGGGCCGAATGGTGCTGGCAAATCGAGCCTGCTGCGCTGCCTCTATCGCTATCATCGCCCGAGCGGCGGAACTGTCAGGCTCGACGGCACCGACATATGGAAGATTAAGCCGCGCGATTGCGCCCGCCGCATCGCAACCGTCCTGCAGGAACCGGCTTCCGACTTCGGCCTGACGGTGGCCGAGATCGCCGAGCTTGGCCTGACACCGCATGCGACAGGCATGCGGACCGGCGACGATGATTATGCGCAGGTTGAGGCAGCACTGGCGCTCTTCGGCCTGACCAAGCTTGCCGCGCGCGATTTCGGCTCGTTGTCGGGCGGCGAAAAGCAGCGCGTGATGATTGCGCGTGCGCTGGTGCAGCGGCCCGACCTTCTGATCCTCGACGAGCCGACCAACCATCTCGACATCCGCCACCAGCTCGAAGTGCTCGAACTACTGCGCACGCTCGGCTGCACGGTCATTGTGTCGCTGCACGACCTCGCCCTTGCCTCGGCGCATGCCGACCGCGTGCTGGTGATGGATGGCGGCCAGGCCGTTGCCGCGGGCAGCCCCACCGACATCCTGACGCCCGAACGCATCCGCGAGAGCTTTTCGGTCGGAACCACGCTCGACAGCCATCCCGTCACCGGGCGGCCCCGCTTTTCCTTCCATCTCGAACGCTGAACCCAACAAACCACTCAAGGAGCCACCATGCGCCGACTTCCCCTTATCGCCGCGGCACTTTTCGCCGGCTGTGCCGCAGCCGCCGCAAGCAGCTTCCCGGTCACCGTCAAGACCTGCAACCGTGACCTGACCTTCGAGGCAGCCCCCAAGCGTGCCGTCTCGCATGACGTCAACCTGACCGAGATGATGCTGGTGCTCGGCCTTGCCGACAACATGGCGGGCTATTCCGGCATTTCGGGCTGGAAGACGCTGGATGAGAACGTGCGCAAGGGCGTTGGAGAGTTACCCGAACTCGCGCCGAAATATGTCACCAAGGAAGTGTTGCTCGGCGCCGAAGCCGACCTGTTCTTCGCCGGCTGGAACTACGGCATGAAGGTCGGCGGCGACGTCACCCCCGACACGCTTTCCCCCTTCAAGATCCCGGTCTACGAGCTGACCGAAAGCTGCATCTTCATCATGAAGAAAGACAAGTCTTCGCTGCGGGACATGTACACCGACCTGCTCAATCTCGGCGCCATCTTCGGCGTGCGCGAGAAGGCCGAAGCGCTGGTGGCCGGCTATGAGAAGGAGCTCGCCGACTTCCAGGCGACGCTGCCCAAGCTCGACAAGCCGGTGAACGTGTTCCTCTACGACTCCGGCGAGCAAAAGCCGTTCACTGCCGGCCGCTATGCGATGCCGACGGCCATCATCGAGGCCGCCGGCGGCACCAATATCGTCGACGACGTCGAAGCGAGCTGGACCGAGATCGGCTGGGAGCCGGTGATCGAACGTAATCCCGACGTCATCGTCATCGTCAATTACGGCGAGGTCACCGCCGATCAGAAGATCGCCTTCCTGCGCTCGAACCCGGCGTTCAAGGACATTGCAGCGGTCAAGAACAACCGCTTTGTCGTGCTCGAATACATCGAAGCAACGCCTGGGCCGCGCAACATCGCCGCGATCAAGCGCCTCGCCGAAGCCTTCAGGGCCAACTGAGCATGTCGCACCGCCATCTCGTCACCGGGCAGCGCCACGCCCTGATCCACGCCATGCCGGCCCTGGTCGCCGGGCTGGCGGTGCTACTGCTCTTCACCATGGTCGTTGCCGTCGGCGTCGGCGCGGTGGCGATACCGCTCGAAACGGTATGGGGAATCATTGCCAGCAAGCTCGTGCCGGGCAGCGTCGAGGTGGCCTGGTCGAGCGGCCGCGAGAACATCGTCTGGGACGTGCGCGCACCGCGCGCCATCCTCGGTGCCGCCGTAGGCGCCTCGCTGGCAATTGTCGGTGCTGCCTTGCAGTCGGTGACGCGCAACCCGCTCGCCGATCCGCATCTGCTCGGCGTCTCCTCCGGTGCCGCCTTTGGCGCGATCCTGGCGCTGTTGCATGCCGGCATGGTCTTCGGTGCGATCACCGTGCCGCTGTTTGCCTTCATCGGCGCGCTCGCCGCCACCTTCATGGTGCTGGCGGTGGCCAATCTGGCCCGCGTCCAGTCGGCCGGCCAGCTGATCCTGGCCGGTGTCGCCGTCAGCTTCATCATCTCGGCTGCCGGCAACATGTTGATCTTCATCGGCGATGCACGGGCTGCTCATGTCGCGATCTTCTGGATGCTCGGCGGCCTTGGTCTCGCCGAATGGACGCAACTCCCCTACCCCTTGATCGCGCTCGCCGCCGGCGGCGCCTATCTGCTGACCCAGACCCGCAAGCTCAACGCCATGACGCTCGGCGACGAGAGCGCAACAGCACTCGGCATCCCGGCGCGGCGGTTCCGCCTCGTCGTCTTCATCGTCTGCGCGCTGCTGACCGGCTGCGCGGTCGCCTATTCCGGCGTGATCGCCTTTGTCGGGCTGATGATCCCGCATGTCGTGCGCTTCATCGTCGGCGGCGACTATCGCCGCGTGCTGCCACTTTCGGCACTGGTCGGCGCTATTTTCCTCGTCGTCATCGACATGGCGGCGCGCACCGTAATGCCGCCGCAAGACATGCCCTTGGGCATCCTGACCGGGCTGATCGGCGGCGTCGCTTTTGTCGTGCTGATGCGGCGGCGCGTGGCTAGTTGAAGGGTACTTAGGAATGCGAAGCAACACGGCTCAAATCCAGTTGCGCCACCTCTTTTTAGCCGCTATGGATTCGCCATGAACACGACTTCGCTCCACAACAATTGGTGGCGGGCCAGCTGACAGCGGCCTCTTGAAGCGCGTGCGCGTGAAAATTGTGATGGCCGCAACGGGAATTCCGGGCGGCCATTTGCTTTTTTTAAACCACGCTCCGGAACCTCCCACGGCAAGAGATGGAGACGGGAATGACGTTGGAATTGCTTGAAAGCGGTGCCGAGCGCTATGTGACCTCAGGTGGTGTTGCCATCACCCGGCAACGCCACGAAACCGCTTATGCCGGGGCGATCGAGACCTATCTCGACGGGCTGAACAGCCGCCGTGGCGCCGTGTTTTCCTCCAACTACGAATATCCCGGCCGCTACACGCGCTGGGACACCGCCATCATCGACCCGCCTGTGGTGATTTCGGCACGCGGACGCTCGATGAAGATCGAAGCGCTCAACGCGCGCGGCGAAGTGCTGCTGCCGGTCATCCACGCTGCCCTTGCGCCGCTCACTGAGCTGGCCATCGGCGAAACGACAAAGCGCCTGATCAAGCTCGAAGTGGCAAAGCCTGGCCGCGTGTTTACTGAGGAGGAGCGCTCGCGCGTGCATTCGGTGTTCACCGTTCTGCGTGCGATAACTGCGTTGTTCAAATCGGACGAGGACAGCAATCTCGGCCTATACGGCGCCTTCGGCTACGACCTCGCCTTCCAGTTCGATCCAGTCGAACACAAGCTCGAGCGTAAACAGAGCCAGCGCGACCTGGTGCTGTTCCTGCCTGACGAGATCCTCGTCGTCGACCACTACTCGGCCAAGGCCTGGCACGACCGCTACKACTATTCCGGCGAAGGTTTTTCGACCGAAGGCATCGCTCGCGACAGCATTGAAGAGCCGTTCAAGCCTTCCGACCGCATTCCGCCGCGCGCGGACCACGAGCCGGGCGAATATGCCCAGCTGGTGCGCCGGGCGATGGACAGCTTCAAGCGCGGCGACCTGTTTGAGGTCGTTCCGGGCCAGATGTTCTACGAGCGCTGCGAGACGGCACCTTCGGAGATTTCGCGCCGACTGAAGGCGATCAACCC
>NZ_JBFUIP010000116.1:0-17989 GCF_056401815.1 Aminobacter sp. P4_D5
ATGTCCGGCAGGACAGTGAGGGGCAGCGCCAGCATCACAAATCCCGGCTGCAGGACATCAATCTCCCACGCGCTGCAGCTTCAGCTTGTCCTCATAGCCTTTGCGGGCAGCGTTCACTTCGGCGCGCGAACTCACCTCAGGCACCGCGACGTCCCACCAGTGGCCACCTTCCCCTGTCGAAATCAACGGATCCGTATCGATCAGCACCACGGTCGTCCTGTCGCTCTTTCGGGCGCGGTCGAGTGCGGCTTCCATATCGGCGATGGACGATGCCTTTTCGGCATTTGCGCCGAGGCTTTTGGCATGGGCTACGAAGTCGATTTCGGGCAGCACCTCATGGCGGCTGTCACGCAGCAGATTGTTGAAGTTAGCGCCGCCGGTCGCCATCTGCAGCCGGTTGATACAGCCATAGCCGCGGTTGTCTAGCAGAACGATCGTCAGCTTCAACCCGAGCATGACAGATGTCGCGATCTCGGAATTCAACATCAGATAGGAGCCGTCGCCGATCATGATGACGACCTCCCTGTCAGGCCGCGCCATCTTGGCGCCCAGCCCGCCAGCGATCTCATAGCCCATGCAGGAGAAGCCGTATTCCGAGTGATAGGAACCGGGGCTGCCAGCTTGCCATAGCTTGTGCATCTCACCGGGCAAACCGCCCGCCGCGTGAAGTACGATGACTTCGCTGCCAAGCGTGCGCTGCACGGCACCGATCACCTGCGCGTCCGAAGGCAGCGCGGCATTGGTCGCAGCCGTCACCTTGGCCGCCGCCTTGCGCCATTCCGCCTTGCCAGCCTTGGCATTGTCGGTCCAAGCGCTTGGCGCTTTGTAGCCCTTCACGGCAGCTGACAGCTCGACGAGCCCTTCGCGCGCGTCGGCGACCAGCGGCAATGCGCGATGCTTGGCCGCATCGAACAGCTGGACGTTGAGGCCGATGATGGTCTTCCCAGTGCTCTTGAACAGCGACCACGAGCCGGTGGTGAAATCCTGCAACCGCGTGCCGACGGCCAGCACCACATCCGCCTCTTCGGCGAGCCGGTTGGCGGCGGCAGTGCCGGTGACGCCGACAGCAGCCATGTTGAGTGCATGCGCGTCAGTCAGCGCCGACTTTCCGCCTTGCGTCTCGCAGATCGGAATCCCGGTCGCTTCAACAAAGCGGGCAAGTTCTTCCGAAGCACCGGAGTAAAGCACGCCGCCTCCGGCGACGATCAGCGGCTTCTTCGCTGCCTTCAGCACTTCTGCGGCTTTGGCAAGCTCGTCGCGATCGGGCCGCGAACGGCGCTGTGTCCACAGCTTCTCGGCAAAGAAGCTCTCGGGATAGTCATAGGCCTCGGCCTGCACGTCCTGGCACAGCGACAGCGTCACCGGCCCGCATTCGGCCGGGTCGGTCAGAACCTGCATCGCGCGCGCCATCGCCGCAATGATCTGTTCGGGCCTAGTGATGCGGTCGAAATAGCGCGACACCGGGCGGAAGCAGTCATTGACTGATACCGTACCGTCGCCGAAATCCTCGACCTGCTGCAGCACAGGATCGGGCACGCGGTTGGCGAAGACATCGCCAGGCAAGAGCAGCACCGGCAACCGGTTGACATGGGCGAGTGCTGCCGCAGTCACCATGTTGACTGCACCCGGCCCGATGGAGCTGGTCGCCGCCATCATGCGCTGGCGGAAATTTGTCTTTGCGTAAGCAATCGCCGCATGCGCCATCGCCTGCTCATTGTGGGCGCGGAAGGTCGGCAGCTCGTCGCGGACCTGATACAGCGCTTCGCCGATGCCCGCGACATTGCCGTGGCCGAAGATCGCCCAGACGCCGCCGAACAAGGGCAGCTTCTTGCCGTCAATGACGGTCATCTGCCGCGTGAGATACCGCGTCAGCGCCTGCGCCATGGTCAGGCGAATGGTCTTGGTCATGATAAATTCCTCCGCCTTCCTTATGCCGCCCGGCGGCCGCGCGCCGCAAGCCACGCCTTGGTCAGCTGCTCGAAGCGCTGCGCCATGTCGTCGATAGCCGCCTGGTCCGTCATCTTGCCGCCCAGCCATTGCTCCGCCGCATGGGCAAAGATGCTGCGGCCGACAGCAAACCCCTTGACCACCGGCGCATCGGCTGTCGCTGCAAATGCGACCTCCAGATCGGCAAGCGGCGCTTCCAGTCCGAGCAGCACCACGCCCCTGCAATAGGGATCGTTCTTGGTGATCACCGCTTCGATCTTACTCCATGCACCGGCCGAAGCCTGCGGCTCGAGCTTCCACCAGTCTGGCTTGATGCCAAGCGAGTAGAGCTCCTCAAGCGCGCGCGGAATTGTGTCTTCGTCGAGCGCACCATGCTTGCCGGCGATGATCTCGATCAAAAGTTCCCTGCCAACTTTCCGTGCGGCCTCGAACAGCGTGCGCAGCTTCTCCTGCTGCTCGCCCTTGAGTTCGGCCGGATCGTCAGGATGGTAGAAGCACAGGCACTTGATGGTGTGATCGAGTGGCCATTCGACAAGTTGCGAGCCGATGTCTTGCGAGAATTCGAAGCGCAACGGCCGCGAACCCGGCAGTTCCACCGGCCGGCCCATCCAGCCAAAGGGATGGCGGGCGAATTCGAACATCGCCTCACGGCCGAACTTCTCGTCGATCAGCATGCCGTAGCCATCGCGGCCGCCAGCCACCTTGGCCGCAGCCTTCACTGCCAGCACCTTGAAGTCGCGGATGCGCGCGGGATCGGCACCCACGCGGGCAGCGATGTCTTCGAGCTGGATCCGGTGATCGCAGGCCAGCGCCATCATCGAAGGAATATCGTGGCGTCGTGTCGTTGCCCAGTGGACGTGGTTGATCGCTTCGTCCTTGCGCAGCGCGCGCTGCGTGCTGCCGTTCTTGAGGAAGAACTGCAGTTCCTCGAACGTCGGGATTTCCGGCGAACAGAGCAATCGCGACACGGCAAAGGCGCCGCAGGCATTGGCCCAGGTCGCCGAGGTCGCCAGGCTTTCGCCGCCGAGCCAGCCACGCAGGAAGCCTGACATGAAGGCATCGCCCGCGCCCAGCACGTTGTAGACCTCGATCGGAAATCCCTTGCCGATGATGCCGGCTTCGAGATCGTCTGATATCGGCCCGTCATA
The DNA here is from genome assembly GCF_056401815.1 of Aminobacter sp. P4_D5. Classification (NCBI taxonomy): domain Bacteria; kingdom Pseudomonadati; phylum Pseudomonadota; class Alphaproteobacteria; order Hyphomicrobiales; family Phyllobacteriaceae; genus Aminobacter; species Aminobacter sp. P4_D5. The sequence goes on from NZ_JBFUIP010000116.1 coordinate 3,096, forward strand.
GACGATGCAGCCCATCGGTCCGCGCTTGAGCACGATGGTTGCCGATGACAGCGCGCGGATGGTCTTGAGCGCCTCGAGCAACTCACTTTCACCAGACGCGATCATCACCTCTTCTTCGGTGCCAACGATCAGGTCGCAATCGGCCAGGACGCCCTTGATATGGTTCGACACTTTGTCGGACGCAATGTAGCGGCTCTCGCCGGCCGCATGACCGGCAAGGCCCCAGAGGTTCGGACGGTAATCGATGTCGAACACGACCTTGCCGCCGGCCTCCTTGATCAGCCGCATCGCCTTGCGTTGCGCGGCATCCGTGGAGGGGCGCGAAAAATGCGTTCCGGTAACGACGATGGCCCGCGCCGAGCGGATGAAATCCGGATCGATATCGTCTTCGTTTAGCGCCATGTCGGCGCAATTCTCGCGGTAGAAGATCAGCGGGAATGTCTTGTCATTTTCGACCGACAAAAGCACCAGTGCGGTCAGCCGTTCCTTGTCGGTCACCAGCCCTTTGTCGGACACGCCTTCGCGCAGCATCTGCTCGCGGATGTAGCGGCCCATATGCTCGTCGCCGACGCGCGTCAGCAGCGCCGAACGCAGTCCGAGCCTTGCCGTGCCGATGGCGATATTGGCCGGGCAGCCGCCCACCGACTTGGCGAAGGACGCGACATCCTCCAGCCGCGAGCCGGTCTGCTGGCCATAAAGATCGACCGAGGCGCGGCCGATGGTGATGACGTCGAGCAGCAGTGTAGGCTGGGTGTTGGGATCGGCCATGTGTTCCTCCCGGTCGCTCCGCCGCGCCGGCCTGCCTTGCGCGATTTGCAACAGGCCAAACGATGAAATTTGAATTCCACAAATCAGTCAATCGGAATGTTCATTCCTTCGCCAGATTGTGCTTCACCACCCCCGCCATTAGCCAGGGGTGGTGGTTGCCGCAGCGATCAGCCCTTCAGGCGAACCGTCTTGCCTTCCTTGACCGACTTCAGCGCCGCGTCCGCGAGTTGCAACGCGATCAGCCCGTCACGGCCACTCGGCGAAACCTTGGCGCCCTTGGTCACCGAAGCAATGAAGGCGGCTATCTCGGCCGCATAGGCCTCGGTGTAGCGTGTCATGAAGAAGTCGTGCAGCGGCGGGCGCGTATAGCCCTTGCCATTGGCGACCTCGATCGAGACGGCACGCTGGTTTTCTGCAGCCACCATGCCGTCCGAACCATGCACCTCGATGCGCTGGTCGTAGCCATAGGTGGCGCRGCGCGAATTGGTGATGACGCATTGCTGGCCAGTCGCTGTCTGTAAGATGACGCTGACACTGTCGAAATCGCCAAGTTCGCCGATCTTCTTGTCGACCAGCACCGAAGCCGTGGCAGTCACCGCCACCGGCTCGGCGCCTAGCAGGAAGCGCGCCATGTCGAAATCGTGGATGGTCATGTCGCGAAAGATGCCGCCCGAACGCGTGATGTACTCAGCCGGCGGTGGGCCAGGATCGCGGGACGTGATCACCACCTGCTCGACCTTGCCGATGGCGCCGTCGTCGATCGCCTTGCGCACGGCGGCGAAATGCGGATCGAAGCGGCGGTTGAAGCCGACCATCAGCGTGCCGCCGGCCTTGTCGACCACGGCGAGGCACTTTTCGACGCGCGCGGCATCGAGGTCGATCGGCTTTTCGCAGAACACCGCCTTGCCGGCGAGCACGAAGCGCTCGATCAGGTCGGCATGCGTATCGGTCGGCGTGCAGATTACCACCGCGTCGATATCAGACGCCTTTTCGATCTGGTCGATGGAACGGACCTCGCAGCCATAGGCCTCGGCCAGATCGTTCGCCGCTTTTTCGAAGGCGTCCGCCACCGCAACGAGTTTCGCCGAAGCATTGGAAGCCAGAGCCTTCGCGTGAACCTTGCCGATGCGGCCTGCGCCCAGGACACCAAACCGAACTGTCATGACAACCTCATTTCCTTGGCCCGCGCCGTCCGGGCCTGCAACTTTGATCTCGGAGGAGTGGCGGACCGCCCGCTGACGGGGTGCCGGGCGGTCCGGATTCTGAATTCAAGCCTTCTTACGCTTGTTCTGGCGATGCTGGTCGATGATCACGGCCGCCACGATGATGATGCCCTTGACGATCTCCTGATAATAGGCGCCGACCTTGAGGAAGGTGAAGCCCGAGGTCATGACGCCGAGGATGATCGTGCCGATGACCGTTCCGGTGATCCGGCCGACACCGCCCGACAGCGAGGTGCCGCCGATGACCGCCGCCGCGATCGCGTCGAGTTCGTAGGCCACGCCCATGCCCGGCTGGCCGGAGGCGGCACGCGCCGCCGTCACCACGCCCGCCAGGCCTGAGAGCAGGCCGGCAATGGCATAGACCTTGATCAGGTGGCCGCCGATATTGATGCCGGACACGCGAGCGGCTTGCGGATTGGCACCGATGGCATAGGTGAACTTGCCGTAGCGGGTGTAGCCCAGAGCGATGTGGAAGATAATCGCGACGAGCAGGAAGATGATGACCGGCAGCGGCAGCGGGAAGCCCATGATGTTGAAGCTCTTGCCGAGCCAGGTGAAGCTGTCGTCGAGCAGCGCCACCGGTTGGCCGAGCGTGTACCATTTGGCAAGGCCGCGTGCCGACACCATCATGCCCAGCGTCGCTATGAAAGGCGGTATCTTGGTTCTGGCGATCAGAAATCCGTTGACTGAGCCGGCAAGCAGGCCGACGCCAAGGCCGGCGAGGATCGCCCAGATCGGCGAAATGTCGGTGAGCGAAGGGTAGACCGCCCTCGGGTTAAGCGACGTCTGCGCCAAGCTTGCCGCCACCATGGCGGCGAGGCCAACGACCGAGCCCGAAGACAGGTCGACACCAGCGGTGATGATGACCTGTGTCACTCCGACCGCGATGATGCCGATCACCGACACCTGCAGGATGATGATCGACAGGCGCTGCTTGTTGGCGAGGAAGCTGTCGCCGACGATGATCCAGCCGAGGATCTCGAAGACAATGGCAATGCCGATCAGCACACCCAGGATCGACACTTCCGGCGGCAGGCGCTTCTTGCTTCCGATAGCGTTTGCGGAACCCGCAATCTCATTCGTCGACATGGTTCTTCCACCCTTGAGCTTATTGGCGCCGTCAGTTCGACGCGAGTTCCATGATCTTCACCTGGCTGGCCTCGGCGCGGTCGAGGAAGCCGGTCACCCTGCCCTCGTGCACCACCATGATGCGGTCGCTCATGCCCAGCACCTCGGGCATCTCCGACGAGATCATGATCACACCCACACCCTGCCCGGCGAGCTTGGATATCAGCCTGTGAATCTCCGCCTTGGCGCCGACATCTATGCCGCGGGTCGGCTCATCGAGAATCAGGATCTTCGGCTTGGTCAAAAGCCAGCGAGCGATCAGCACTTTTTGCTGGTTACCGCCCGACAGGTTGATGATCGGCTCGGCCATGTTAGGGGTCTTGACCCTGAGCGCCTGGCTGATCTCCATCGAATCCTTGGTCAGCTGCTTCTGCTTGACGAAGCCATTCTTGACGTAACCCGACTGCAGCACCGCCATCTGGGTGTTTTCCTGGATGTCGAGCAAAAGGAAGCAGCCGGTCTCTTTGCGGTCCTCGGTCAGGAAGGCCATGCCGTGCCCCATCGCCACAGCCGGGCTATTGATGCGCACGCTCTTGCCGAACAGTTCGATCGTGCCATCGTCAGCGGGCGTGACACCAAAAAGCGTTTCGGCGATGTTCGAGCGGCCTGAACCGACCAGTCCGGCAATGCCGAGAATTTCGCCCGAACGCAGATCAAACGACACGTCGCTGAACACCCCCTTGAGCGTGAGCCCCTTGGCGGACAGCACCACCTCGCCGATCGGCACTTCCTCCTTGGGGAACATCTGGGTGATTTCGCGCCCCACCATCATGCGGATGATGTCGTCGCGCTTGACCTCATGCGAGGATTTGGTGGCGATGTACTTGCCGTCGCGGAACACCGACACCTCGTCGGCGATCTCGAACAGCTCATTCATCTTGTGGGTGATGTAGATGATGCCTTTGCCCTGCTCCCGTAGGGTGCGGATGATCGTGAACAGGTGATCGACCTCGCGCTCGGTGAGCGCCGATGTCGGCTCGTCCATGATCAGCACGTCGGATTCGTAAGACACCGCCTTGGCGATCTCGACCATCTGGCGGTTGGCGACACTCAGCGTGCCGACCTGCACATCGGGGTCGAGGTCGATGTTGAGGCGCTTGAACAACGCCGCCGTCTTGCGGTGCATCTCGCCGTGATCGACGAAGCCGAAGCGGCTTGTCGGCTCGCGGCGGATCCAGATGTTTTCGGCCACCGTCATCGGCCCCATCAGGTTCAGTTCCTGATGGATCATGGCGATGCCGTTTTCGAGCGCATCGAGCGGGCCGTTGAGCTTGATGTCCTTGCCACGCAGCTTGAAGCTGCCGGAGTCGGGCGTGTAGATGCCAGCAACGATCTTCATCAGCGTCGACTTGCCCGCGCCGTTTTCGCCCATCAGCGCATGCACGCTGCCGCGCTTGAGGCGAAGCTGGACATTGTCGAGGGCAAGCACGCCTGGGAATTCCTTGCGCACGTCGGCCACTTCGAGAAGATAGTCAGGTGCAGGCACAGCGCCGCTTTCGCGTGCCGCCTCGGTCATGCCAGGGCTCTGCATATCTGTTCTCCCAGACCCGGCTCAAGCACGGCTTGAGGCACGGAGGAAAATGCGCCGCCGCCATGCGGCGACGCATTTCATGGATAATATCAGTTCTTGGAGGTGAACTGTTCCATGTTTTCAGGCGTCACCAGCTGGAAGGGGATCCACACCTTGGGCTCGACCTTCTCGCCCTTGGCAAGCGCCATCGCCGCCTTGACCGCACCGCCACCCTGGCCGGCCGCATCCTGGAACACGGTCACGTCGAGATCGCCGGCCTTCATATAGGCAAGCGCTTCCTGCGTGGCGTCGACGCCGCCGACGACGACGTCCTTCATGTCCCAACCTGCGGCCTTCATGGCATTGATCGCACCGATCGCCATGTTGTCGTTGTTGGAAATCACGGCATCAGGCTTGTGCCCGGCAGCGATCCAGTTGGTCATCAGGTCCTGCGCCTTGACCGGATCCCAGCCAGCGGTCTGTTCGTCGATGATCTTGATGAACGAGCAATCGGGCGTCGCGATCACGTCGTGAACGTCCTTGGTGCGCATCTGCGCGGCCTGGTTGGCAAGATCACCCTGCATGACCAGGATGCCAGCCTCGGTCTTCCCGGCTGCCTTGAGGATGCGGCACACTTCCTTGGTCTCGAGCGTGCCGGAATCGGCCTCGTTCGAAGCCACGAAGGCGCCCTTTTCACCAAGCGCATCGACGTCGATCGGCTGGCGGTTGACATAGACGATCGGAATGCCGGCGTCGTTGGCCAGCTTGGTCATCGGTCCGGTCGCCGAGGTGTCGACGGCGTTGACGATGATGGCATCGACCTTGGCGGCGATGAAGTTCTGAACCTGCGAAAGCTGCTTGTTGACGTCGTCATCGGCAATTTCGATCACGACTGGCTGGCTCGCATCCGCCGCGGCCTTTTCGATACCCTTGCGCAGAACCGTCAGGAACGTATCGGAATTGGCCATGCTGACGCCAATGTCGGCAGCAAACGCGGAGCCCGTCATCAGCGCGCACATGGCTCCGCCGAGCAAATATTTCTTCATGATCAYTCTCCTCCAAGAATGGTGCCCGGCCGCACCCCATAGTGCCGGAAGTCCGCGGCTCGGCCGAAGACCCATATCCACGGGCGCCACCATCGCTCCTCCGCGATGTAAGCATGCCGCCCGCCTCCCGATGGTGCCGGCCCGAATTCAGAATGTTCGGGCCGTGTTTTTTCTATATGAAATATTTATTCCATATTCCAGGCGAACGTCAAGTGATATTCCATCGTGCGCGCATCAATCTGGGGCGCAGCCGAAGACGAACCCGCGCCACCTTGGCGCGGATCAATTGAAGGGCAATTCTGGATATGAAATCAGGCCCGCGAACGGATGTATTCCATGCTCTGAGCGAGTTGCGAGCGAGGATCGGCAAGACCGTGGACGGCGGGCGAGAATGGCTCGAACGACAGCAACCCGGCATAGCCGCCTGCCATCAGCGCGCGGATCTGGCCGACATTGTCGAGCCTGTCGCCGGCATCGACCAGGATGCGGTGCGGGTCGCGCATGTCGGCGACACGCACGGCGGGATCATCGACGCCGGAGATATGCACGAGGCCGGTCATTCCGGGGAAAATGTCGGGTTCGCCGGCGAGATGATGGTGGAACGTGTCATGGACCATGCGGAACGCTGCGATGCCATCGACATCAGCGATGGCTTCGGCCGCTTCGCGCTTGGAGCGCAGAGAGCAGATCTCGAAGCCTAGCGGCTCGACCAGGCCGCGAATACCCCTGTCGCCCAGGATGGATTTCAACGCGCCAAGGGCCGTCCGCACATTGCGTTGCCGCTCGCCGTCGGCCTGCCCCGAACCGTCATTGACCGGCACCAGAACGAGCGCTTCGGCGCCGACGTCGCGGGCATAATCGGCGAGTTCGATGGCCTCGGCCTCACGCGCCGCATTCCATTCGTTGAAACGCTGCAGCGCGTTGATGCTTGTTATGGATATTCCATTTTCAGCCGCCAGCTCGCGGATCGCCTTGGCTGGCGCGCCATCGATGATGGCGTTGTCGGCGAGGTCGTTGCGGATTTCGACGTCATTTACGCCCAGCTGACGGCACAGCGCGAAGAAGTCCGCCGGCTTGAGATTCGGCGCCACCATATGGTTCAGTGCGAATTTGAGATTGCTGGTCGTGGCCATGCCGACATCCTCCCGGGCAAAGGCGCCGCAACATACCGGCGGCATTTCCATTCCATTCCGCTCAGTCTCCGGAATAGTCAATCTGGAAAATGAGAAGAAACCATCATTGCTGATAGATTCATGGATCAGATGTTTTCCGGCAGATAGATATCGAACGGCAGGAAAGTCTGTCCCGGCGCGTTGGCCGCTCCCTCCTCGATGGAATGCGCCATCAGTCCGACAAGCTCGCGACACAGCGCCTGGAGAGGCGTGGCGATCACCATCACGGCCAACTCCTCGGCAAGCGCCGCGCGCGTCTCCGTGGTGATCTCGTTGCAGATCAACACCGGCAGAGGATTGGGCCGGACCTGCCGCAGCGCTGAAATCGAGCCTTCGGTGCCGCCACCAGCGACATAGCAGCCGACGAGATCGGGATGCCGCCCAAGGAGGCCGGCAACCGCCTCATGCGTCATCTCATGGGATTCATGATTGACGATGGTTTCCAGCACGGTGAATTCAGGTGCGTGCTCGCGGAAGAACGCGCGAAAGCCTATTTCGCGCAATTCGTGACCATGGAACCGATGGCTGCCAACGAACAGTGCCACCTTCCCCGGTTTTCCAGCGCATTTGGCGATCATCCAGGCGGCGGTTCGGCCGACCTTGAGATTGTCGATGCCCACATAACCCTCGCGCACGCCGGTGGCGAAGTCCGAAAGCAAAGAAAAGACCGGGATACCGCGCGTTTTCATCTCGGCGACGGCAGCGGTCACCGTCGGATGATCCGGACTGACCAATGCGACGGCGTCGCAATTGGCCGCCAGCCGGTGCAACCGTTCGACGATTTCTTCAGGTGCCAGCGACTGCGCGAAATCGATGGCGGCCCCCCCTCGAAAGCGCTCGGCCTGCGCGATCGCCTTTTCCAGCTCGCTTGCGAAGCTGCGGTAGAACACATCCCTGGGGCGCAACAACAGGAAGCCGAGCCGATACTCCGGCAGCTCCTTGCGCATGCGCTGCGCGATCAGCCCGGCGGCGTGATAGCCGATGCCGGTCGCCGCCTCATAGACGCGCCGCGCCGTTTCCTCGCGCACGGGCAGGCGGCCGTTGAGCACACGGTCGACCGTCGCGACGCTGACACCCGAAACCCGGGCGAGATCAGAAATGGTGGGCCGCTTGCTCATGGGTGCTTTCCCGCTCGTAGACGCGCTTGTCAGGCAACCATAACCCATTCTGATAGAAAATGATAGAAACTATCATCCTCCGATTGAGAGAATTGCATGAGTGGATTATGTTTCTCCCCGTAAACGACCTCCGGCTGACATCGCCGAGCCGTTTCCGAGTTTCAGGGAGAGAGCCATGACCGTGACGCCTTCGGCGCGCGACTACAGCCTCGTCGGCCAGGACTCCAGGCGTGCCGTGGAAAGCGGCCTCGCCGCCGCCGAGTGGTACCACACCGACATTCCCCGCAAGCAAATGAAGGAGCTGATGCAGCGCTCCGACGGACCGGCCATCCGCGACACGGCGATGTGGCTCGGCCTGCTCATTGCCTTCGGCGCTGCCGGGGCCGCCCTTTGGGGCAGCTGGTGGTGCGTTCCCTTCTTCCTTTGCTACGGCGTGCTCTACGGCTCGGCCACCGACTCGCGCTGGCATGAATGCGGCCACGGCACCGCCTTCAAGACGCAGTGGATGAACGACGTGGTCTATCAGATCGCCTGCTTCATGATCATGCGCAATCCGGTGACCTGGCGCTGGAGTCACACCCGTCATCACACCGACACTGTCATCGTCGGCCGCGATCCCGAGATCGCCGTGATGCGCCCGCCGGACCTTTTGCGCGTCGTGCTCAACTTCTTCGGCATCATCGACGTCTGGCACGCGCTGGTCGACATGATCCGCAACGCGGCGGGCGTGCTGAGCCCTGCTGAAAAGACTTTCATTCCCGAGCAGGAACAGCACAAGGCAATCCGCATCGCCCGCATCTGGGTGGCGATCTATGTCGCGACAATCGCTCTGGCGGTCTATTCCGGCTCGTGGCTGCCGCTGATGCTGATTGGCCTGCCGCGTCTGTACGGCGCCTGGCACCATCTGCTCACCGGCCTGCTGCAGCATGGCGGCCTCGCCGACAATGTCATCGACCACAGGCTCAACAGCCGCACAGTGCTGATGAACCCGGTCAGCCGCTTCATCTACTGGAACATGAACTATCACGTCGAACACCATATGTTCCCCATGGTGCCCTACCATGCGCTGCCCAAGCTGCATGAGATGATCAAGCACGACCTGCCGGCACCATGTCAGTCGATCATGGCCGGCTACCGCGAAATGGTGCCTGCCTTCCTGCGCCAGCTCCGCAACGAGGACTATTTCGTCAAGCGTGAGCTGCCGCCGACGGCCCGGCCCTATCGCGACGACTTCGATCAGGCAACGGCCGTAACGGCGGAATGATGCTTCCCAATGCAACGTGAGGGCGGCGGTTTTGCCGTTGCCCCGACCAAAAAATTCTCAGGGAGAGAGACGATGAGCGACTGGGTAGAGGCCTGCGCGGCCGACGACATCGACGAGGAAGACGTCATGCGCTTCGACCATGACGGACGCACCTTTGCCATCTACCGCAGCCCGGATGACGAGTTCTTCGCCACCGACGGCCTGTGCACGCACGAGCAGATCCATCTGTCGCAAGGGCTTGTCATGGGCGACATCATCGAGTGCCCCAAGCACAATGGCCGCTTCAACTACAAGACCGGTGCCGCTCGTGGCGCGCCCGTCTGTGTCAACCTCAAGACCTATCCGGTGAAAGTCGACGCCGGCAAGGTCTTCGTCCAGCTGGGTTGAAACCAATGGCGGCGGGAATGGTCATCATCGGTGCCGGCGAATGCGGGACACGCGCGGCCTTTGCACTTCGCGAGGCAGGCTATGACGGCACGGTCACGCTTGTCGGCGCCGAAGCACATCTGCCCTACGAGCGCCCGCCACTGTCGAAGGAGGCGATGGTCGATCCTGAAGCTCCGTCCATCAAAGCCATTGCGGATACCGCCCGCCTCGCAGAACATCGCATCGACTTGCTCGGCTCGACCTCGGTCACCTCGATCGACCGGGCGAACCGCACGATCCGGCTCACCAACGGGTCCGACCTCGACTACGACCAGCTTTTGATTGCAACGGGTTCCATCCCGCGCAAGCTGCCGATGGGCGGCCTCGGGCCACGTTGCGTTGATCTCCGCACTTTCGACGACGCGCTCGCCATTCGTGCCCATCTGCGTACCGGTTCGCATGTCGCCATCGTCGGCGGCGGTTTCATCGGGCTCGAACTCGCCGCATCGGCGCGCAAGCTGGGTGCATTGGTCACCGTCATCGAAGCCCAGCCGCGGATCCTCATGCGTGGCGTTCCCGAGGAGATTGCCCAGGTCGTCCACGAGGCCCACTGTGCTGAAGGCGTCGACATTGTCTGCGGCGACGGCATCGCCTCGATCGAAGACAACGGCACCAGCGTCCGCATCACGCTTTCAAGCGGCACGGCTATTGCGGCTGACCTCGCCATCATCGGCATCGGTGCCATTCCGGTCACCGCGCTTGCCGAAACTTCCGGCCTGGCCCTCAACAACGGCATCGCGGTCGATGCCCAGCTACGCACCAGCGACCCGCACGTCTTTGCAGCCGGCGACTGCTGCTCGTTCCCGCTCGCCGTCTATGGCGACCGCCGGGTGCGGCTGGAGGCATGGCGCAGCGCCCAGGAGCACGGCGCACTCGCCGCGCGCAACATGCTGGGCGCTGAAGAAGCGCATGGGGCGGTGCCCTGGTTCTGGTCCGATCAGTATGGGCTTACGCTGCAAATCGCCGGCCTGCCCGACGAGGGCGAGCTTTCGGTGCGCCGCGATCTCGACGACGGCGCCTTCATCCTGTTTCACCTCAAGAACGATGGCCGCCTGGTCGCTGCCAGCGGCATCGGTCCAGGCAATGCGGTCGCCCGCGACATCAGGCTCGCCGAAATGCTGATTGGCAAATCGGCGCACCCTGACCCAGCGGCACTGGCCTCGCCTTCGACCAAGCTCAAGAGCCTGCTCGCCGCCTGATTTAGGTAAAAGCAGCTTGAGAATCGGATGGGTTTCCGTGACTCTGCGTTGGGGTGGCTTGCCTCGCGGAGGTGTCAAAAATGCCGGTCACGGAATTCGGACGCATGGACGATGGATCGCTTGTCGAAGCGATCACCATTGCCGCCCCAGGCATCGAAGCCAAAATCCTCACCTTCGGCGCAACACTTGCCGATCTGATTGTTGAGACGCCGAGCGGTCCGCGCTCCGTGATCCTGGGTTTCGACGATTTCGACGGATACCTCACCCATGGCGGTTATTTCGGCGCCATTGCCGGGCGCTGCGCCAACCGCATTGCCGGCGGCCGCTTTACTCTCGATGGACAGGAACATCAGCTTGATCTCAACGAAGCCGGCCGCACCCATTTGCATGGCGGTGGTGACGGCTTCTTCCGCCGCAACTGGACCATCGTCGACACCAGCGAGAGTTCCGTCCTGCTCGCCTTGACCTCGCCCGACGGCGACCAGGGCTATCCCGGCAAGGTCATCGCCACCTGCCGCTACTCCCTCACATCAGTCCGCCTGAGCATCGCGCTCGGCGCGCGCGCGGACGCACCCACTTTGGTCAATCTCGCGACGCATGCCTACTTCAACCTCGACGGCTCAGGCTCGATCCTCGACCACCGCCTCAAGATCGCCGCCGAGGCCTACACGCCGGTCGACGGACAAAGCATTCCAACCGGCGAGGTGCAGGCGACTGACGAAACCGTCTTCGACTTCCGCGAACTACGTCCGATCCGAAACGGGCCGGACGGTGCTCATACCGCCTACGATCACAATTTCGTCCTGGCCATGCAGCCAGCACCCGAACCATGGCACGCGGCCCGGCTTGAGGGCGCGCGGTCGGGTATCCGCCTCGACCTCTGGACCACCGAGCCGGGGCTGCAATTCTACGATGGGGCTTTCCTGCCCGTCGCACCACCGTTGCGCGGCGGCATCGAGCCGGTACGCCATGGCGGGCTTTGCCTGGAGCCGCAGCGTTTTCCAGATGCCATCCATCATCCGCATTTCCCGAGCGCAGTGCTGAGGCCGGGTGAGATCTATTCGCAGGTCACCGAATATCGGTTCTCAATGGTGGAGTAGCTACACCCAGCCGCCGTCGACGACGAAATTCTGCGCCGTGCACATCTTGGAATCGTCGGCGGCGAGAAACAGCGCCATCCGCGCGATGTCGTCAGGCATCACACGCCCGGCCAGGCATTGGGCCTTGTCGATCTCGGCGTTCGCCGCGTCGTCGACCCAGAGGTCGAGTTGGCGTTTGGTCATCACCCAGCCCGGCACCAGCGTGTTCACCCGGATGCCGTGCTTGCCGAGGTCGCGGGCAAAGGAGCGCGTCATGCCGTGCACAGCCGCCTTGGACGACGCATAGATCGGATAGCCACCCGACGCCTTCATCCAGCCGATCGAGCCGAAATTGACGATCGAGCCGCCGCCCGCAACGATCATGCCGGGCGCAACCGCCTGTATGGCAAAGAACGCATGCCGCAAATTCACCGCCACGCGGCTGTCGTAATAGTCCGGCGTCACCTCGCGCCAGTCGTGGCGCGTGTCGTTAGCGGCGTTGTTGACCATCGCAAGCGTTGGCCCATGCAAGGCCTCGATCTCGGCGATTGCGTTCCGATAGGCCTCGATGTCGGTGACATCGCACTGCCGGAAAGCCACCGTGCCGCCTGCAGCCACCAGCTCGTCGGCCAGCGCCTTGCCCTCGGTCTCGGCCAGATCGACGAAGCCGACCCTGGCGCCCTGCCCGGCAAAACCGCGTACCAACGCCTCGCCGATGCCGGTCGCACCGCCCGATATCAGCACCGGTCGTCCTGCAAGGCTTGGATAGTTTCCCATCATCTCCGTCATCTCACAGAGCTCGAACGGCAACCGGCGCCGTCGCCCGCGCCAGCTTGAGCGGGTTTCTCAGTGGCAGGCCGAAATCCTTGGCCTCGATCTCGAACACATCGCCCGGCTCGGCCTTCACCCCATCGGCAAAGGACAGGGTTGCCGTGCCAAACATGTGCACATGCACATCGCCCGGCTGGCGGAAGACGCCATACTTGAAATGGTGGTGCTCAAGATTGGCGATGGTGTGAGACATGTTGGCCTCGCCCGACAGGAACGGCTTTTCCCATATCGTCCTGCCCGCACGGATGATCCGCGACGTGCCCCTGATATCAGCCGGAAGATCGCCCACCAAAATCTCCGGGCCAAAGGCGGCGTTCCTCAGCTTCGAATGAGCGAGGTAAAGATAATTGATGCGCTCAGTCACGTGGTCGGAGAACTCGTTGGCGAGGGCGAAACCGATGCGATAGGGCGTGCCGTCGTCGCCCACCAGATAAATGCCGGCGATCTCCGGCTCCTCGCCGGCGTCGAGCGCGAAAGAAGGCGACGTCAGCGCCTTGCCGGGGTCGACCACCATGTTGCCATTGCCCTTGTAGAACCACTCCGGCTGAACGCCCACCTGGCCGCGCGCCGGCTTGCCGCCTTCGAGCCCCATGCGAAACATCTTCATGGAGTCGGTCAGGGCTTCGTCGCCCTCGGCATTCAGCTTCTTGTGCATGCTGTCGCGCGTCGCCGCTGAGCCCAGATGGGTAAGCCCTGTGCCTGTGAGATGCAGATGCGCGGGGTCGGGATGCCGGACCGGCGAGAGCAATTGCCCGGCGCGCGCTGCCGCATCGAGGTCGACGACGTCGCCCAGGCCTCGATCGGCCACGACTGTGGCGAGCGTCGTTCCAGCGCGAACCGCCTCCAGCGCCAGCGCATAGATCGACTTGGCATCGTTGACCATGCGCGCGGTCTCACCCTCGCGTACCGCCACCCGGCTCTTGCCGTCGGCGGAGATTATCTGGGACATCAGCATTCCGGCACTCCTTTCGTTTCGCCGCAACCGTCTCCGGTGGTCGGCGAAAAACTTGCCTCCGCGAGACGGCGTACCGCCCGCGTTCAAACCCTCGATCTCATGATTGCGGCCCTGCCTCGCAGCGCCGCCGTCAGCCGCCTCTGCGGCTCAAGTCTTGTTCTTGTTGTAGACGTCGAACACCACCGCCCCGAGCAGCACCAGGCCCTTGATCACCTGCTGCCAGTCGATATTGACGCCCATGATCGACATGCCGTTGTTCATCACGCCCATGATGAAGGCGCCGATGACCGCCCCCGCCACCTGGCCGACGCCACCCATTGCCGACGCCCCGCCGATGAAGACGGCGGCAATGACGTCGAGCTCGAAGCCCAGTCCCGCCTTCGGCGTCGCGGTATTGAGGCGTGCGGCGAAGATGAGGCCGGCGAGCGCCGCAAGCACCCCCATGATGATGAAGACGGTGAAGGTCAGCCGCTCGGTCTTGACGCCCGAAAGCTTGGCCGCCTTCTCGTTGCCGCCCATGGCGTAGATGCGCCGGCCAAGCGTCGTGCGCTTGGTGACGAACACGAACAGCGCGATCAGCACGCCCATCACGATCAGCACGTTGGGCAGGCCCTTGTAGGATGCCATCATGTAGGTGAGGAACAAGACGATGCCGGCGATCACCACGTTCTTGGCGACGAACAGCGCGAAAGGCTCGGCCTCGTAGCCGTGTTTCTCGCGGCTGGCCCGGCTCTTGATGGCGAAATAGAGCATGGCCGTAACGATCGCGAGACCGATCACCAGCGTTGTCGAATGCAGCTTCACCCCGGCAACCGACATCGGCCCGATCACATCGGGGATGAAGCCTGCGCTGAGCAACTGGAACTCGGGCGGAAACGGTCCCACCGACTTTCCGCCGAGCAGCCACAAGGCGAGGCCCTTGAACACGAGCATGCCGGCGAGGGTGACGATGAAGGACGGGATCTTCATATAGGCGATCCAGTACCCCTGGCTGGCCCCGATGAAGCCGCCGACAACCAGGCAGATCAGCGTCGCGAGGATCGGGTCGAGCTTGTATTGCACCATCAGCACCGCCGCGATCGCGCCAACGAAGCCCGACACCGACCCGACCGACAGGTCGATGTGGCCGGAGACGATGACCAGCAGCATGCCAAGCGCCATGATGATGATATAGC
>NZ_JBFUIP010000117.1:0-17708 GCF_056401815.1 Aminobacter sp. P4_D5
AAGCTTAAGCGCTTGCCTCGACCAACTTTGAGCGACGCCTGAATTGTGCTAAACCAAAGTGGAGTGGAATACCGGCGACTTCCGTCTTTTGAGACATGGGGGGATGCGTGGTTGATCTTGCTCTTTGGCTCAACCCTTTGAACGGTGAAAACCCGTCAGGGGAAGACTTGCGCAACGATCCGCGCTTCCACGAACTCGAGCGCCTCGTCGAGCCCCAGGTCAACGTGGTCCACGACGAGCGCAACAAGCCTTCATCTCAAGTAAGCATCCCGGTCGATTGGACAGCTGTCCTTAGCAAGGCCGAGGAACTGCGCAGCCATGGGCGCGACCTTCGGCTCCTCACCCTCGTCACCCGTGCGCTTGCCAATGACCAGGGAGTGGCCGGGCTCACCGAAGGCCTGACGCTGATTGGGCGAACATTCGACGAGCATTGGGAGACGATGCATCCCGCGCTGAGGCCGAATGCGCCACCGCGCGAGGCAGCCCTTCGCCGCATCAATGCCCTGCTTGATTTGCAGAACGGCCAGGAGGGTTTGCTTGCAAATCTCCGTCAGATGACATTTTTCGCGCCGCGCGGATTTGGCCCGATCACCGGGCGCGAACTTGAACTGGGTGCGCTTGACGATCGGGTCATGCTGCAGGAAGCGGCGCAAGGGTTGAACAGCATCGAGCGGGCAGCCCTGTCGAGCGCCCACGAACAGCTGCTGGCGAAGTTGCGCAGTGCTTGTGCCGCGCAGGCAGACCTTGCGGGTCCGGCAATGGAGCAATTAATTACCGACACGCGAGCGGCGAGCGTGGCACTCAGCGGCGTCGACACAGCACTCAACAAACGGCTCGAAACCACCGGACCGGCGGTGCCTGACCTGAAGAGGTTTCTCGACAGGATGCTGACCACGCTTGAACGCGGGTCGACCGCGCGCGCCGCGCCCAACGGCACAGCCAAACCCGAATTCACGGAGGCCACACCCGCCACGGCGTCGCCAAATGGCCACGCAGTAGAACCGGCGGCAAACCATATGGGATCAGCCATGGCCCTCCCCGACCGCCTCTCCTCGCGCGACGACGTCGTCAGATGCCTCGACCTCGTCGTTGCCTTTTACGACCGCACCGAGCCGTCGAGCCCGATCCCGCATCTTGCCCGCCGCGTGCGTCGTATGGTGCACATGGATTTCGTTGAACTGATGGAAGATCTCGCCCCCTCAGGGCTGAAGGAATTCCGGCTCCTGGCCGGCGTTCCAGACAGCAAGAAGACGCCTCAGAAGGATGAAAGGTAGCCAAGCATGCCAGCGGAAAGCAAAGCAAAGGTCATCGAGCGAAATCGCGCACCGCGCGTGCAGATCGCTTATGACGTTGAGACCTACGGCAGCCCGACGACGATCGAACTGCCCTTCGTGATGGGCGTGATGGCCGACCTCGCCGGCGCATCGCAGACCAAAGAAGCTCAAAAGACGGTGTTGGACCGCACCTTTGTAGAGACCGACGCCAACAGGTTTCCGCGCTTCATGGAAGCGCTTGGCCCCCGCGTGAAGGCGCGGGTGAAGAACACATTGCCCCAGGCTGAAGGCGCAGAGCGCGAAGAAGAGCTGGCGGTCGACCTCACATTCTCCAAGATGGGCGATTTCGCGCCTGACAAGATCGCCGAGCAAGTGCCGCAACTGGCCGAAATCCTCAAGATGCGCCGTCAGCTCGAGGAGTTGCTGGGCTTCATGGACGGTCGGGCCGACGCAGAAAAGCGCATCGCGCAATTGCTGAACAACGAGCCGCTTCTCGGCCAGATCGCCAGTCAGGCGCTCTCCGACAGCGACAAGGTCGAGGAATAAAGCCATGGCCGAACAGCAAAAAAGCCCAACTGTTGCCGAGGCAGAGGCCATCGATCTCGGCGAATTCAGCGAACTTTTGGAGAAAGATTTCAAGGTCAAGAAGGACGACAGCGAGAAGCTCCAGCAGCTCGTTCGTAATCTCGCCCTTGCCGCCCAGTCGCGCTCCGACACCACCAGCATCTCGTCGAATGCGATCAAGTCGATCAAGTCGCTGATATCTGGCATCGACAAGATGCTGACCGTCCAGCTCAACGAGATCCTACACGCCCCGGAAGTCCGGGAGATGGAGGGTACCTGGCGTGGCCTCTGGTACCTCATCAACAACACCGAGACGGACCAGAAACTGAAGATCCGGGTGATGAACATCTCCAAGGAGCAGCTGGCTGATACGCTCGAAGACTATGAAGGCCAGATGTGGGACCAAAGCCCGGTATTCAAGAAGGTCTACACCGACGAATACTCGATGTTCGGCGGCGAGCCGTTCGGCTGCCTGATCGGCGCCTACGAGTTCTCCAACCACCCGCGCGACGTTGGACTTTTGCGCAACATTTCCGGCGTCTGCGCCTCTGCACATACGCCGTTCATCGCGGCTGCCTCGCCACGCCTGTTCCGCATGGACAGCTGGCAGGAACTGCCCAATCCGCAAGATCTGCAGCAGATCGTGTCCAACCCGGCCTATGCGTCGTGGCAATCGCTGCGCGAGAGCGAGGATGCGCGCTACATCGGCCTTGCCATGCCACGCGTTCTGGCGCGGCTGCCCTATGGCGCCGATACTGTTCCGGTCAAAAGCTTCGCCTTCGAGGAGGAAGTGCAGGGCGACCACCACAAATACATCTGGATGAACGCCGCCTTCCCGATGGGCGTCAACATCAACCGCAGCCACAAGCTGTTCGGCTGGGGAACGCAGATCCGCGGCGTCGAGAACGGCGGCACGGTGATCAACCTGCCGGTGCACAGTTTCCCGACCGACGACGGGTCGGTGGCAATGAAGTGCCCGACCGAAGTCGCCATCGACGACCGGCGCGAGGCGGAACTGGCAAAGCTCGGCCTAATGCCGATCCTGCACCGCAAGAACACCGATCTAGCGGCGTTCATCGGCGCCCATTCGCTGCAGGACGACGAAACCCGGGCCGGGCGGCTGGTCGATCCCGACGCACAGTCCAACGAACGGCTGAGCGCCAACCTGCCCTACCTGTTTCCGGTGTCCCGGTTCGCCCACTACCTCAAGGCGATCGCCCGCGACAAGGTCGGCTCATTCAAGGAACGCTCCGACATGCAGATCTGGTTGACCGAGTGGATCAACCGCTACGTGCTCGCCAATCCGGCCTTCGCCGACGACAAGGCGCGTGCCAAGCGTCCGCTCGCGGCGGCCGAGGTCCAGGTCGACAGTGTCGAGGGTCGACCTGGTTACTACAACGCCCGCTTTTACCTGCGCCCGCATTACCAACTGGAGGGAATAAATGCGTCGCTCCGGCTCGTGTCGGAATTGCCGTCAGTGAAGTCTTGATTTGTCTTCGTACAATGGAGAGAGACGATGCCAGACGAAGCAAAAACAAAAATAGATGGGTTTTTGAAGGTTCCTGATATCACCGGCCCAAGCGTTCGCGACGGCCACGAAGATGAGATTGAGATTCATGGAGTGGAGTTCGACATGGTTGCGCCGCACGACCCAAATTCGCTGTCGCGAAGAGGTCGCGTTGCATTGGGCATGATTAAGTTCATCAAGAATTACGACAAATCCTCTCCGTATCTGAAGAAAGCCCTCTTTGACAACAAGCCACTGGACGAAGTGGTGTTCTCGGCGCGCCGCACCATCGATGGCGAGACCAGCGACTATCTTGTGGTCACCCTGTCGGATGCCTCGGTCGTTCAATACGACATGAAACCGAGCCTGGATGAACAGGACTTGATCGAGGAGCGGGTAGGCTTCGCCTACAAGAAGATCAAATTCAACTATGACGACAAGGACGAGGTCGAAATGGATGTCCATGTCGGCAAGTGACGGGCAGGTACGGCGCAACGGCGCCGAAATCGCGGCGACCGGCAGTCCGCGGGCGAAACGCGAGGCGGTCCAGCCTTCCCTTTGGGATCGCCTCGTCAATGATTTGCCGGGACTGAATTCGGAGATCGATGGGCTTCGGCACCTGCTGCTGGAGGAGTTGGGTGAAGAACGTCTCGACGGCTTTCTTGGAGGAGCCCCCCGGATTATAGACTCGGACCTTGAACTGACGCCCGATCAGAAGCGGCGCTTGCACCGGCTCAGTTTTCAGAACAGACAACGCACCGAACTTGAGAGCCGGGGCGTCGTGGTCTCGGCGCACGTGCTGCGGGAGGCTGTGCGGCGTGACATCGAGGCGCTGTTCAACACTGAGCGCTTCGAAGCGACGCCAATGATTTCCGACAGAGAGGCCGAACAGGCGGTCGATGACCCGCCCGATCTCGCAGATTTCCCCGAAGTGCGCCGAAGCGTCGTCAATTACGGCGTGCCGTCATTCTCCGGCCGGTCGTCTCGCGACTTTGATCGTGAAGTCCTGGCGCGCGAGATACGTCTGGTGCTGGCCAATTTCGAACCGCGGCTCAAGGAAAGCGCGACAAAGGTGACAGTCAACCTTGGCGACAAGACCACCGGGCTCAAGATCGAGATCGACGCCGTGCTGATCATGACGCCGACGCCTGAACGATTGCGGCTGCGCACCACAATAAATCTCGACAACGGTATGGCGCGGACCGATTTCAAGGAAGCCTGAATATGGATCGGATCTTCCTGGAGTATTACGAGGAGGAACTGACCCACATCCGCACGCTTGCGGCGGAGTTCGCCGACATGCATCCAGCTGTCGCGCGCAACCTATCGCTCGACACCGCCCCCTGCCCTGACCCGTATGTCGAGCGGCTACTCGACGGTGTCGCTTTCCTTGCCGCACGGACCAGGCTGAAGGTCGATGCCGAGCGATCGAGGTTTGCACGCAGCGTTCTTGAAGTTCTCTATCCCGACCTGCTTACGCCTGCACCTGCGACGACCGTGGCAGTGCTGAAGCCCAGCCAGCAGGTTCAAACGATGAACGCCGGCCACGTCGTCAAGCGCGGCACCCGCCTGGTGGCCAGCCTGCAGCCTGGCCTGTCGACACGCTGCACCTTCACTACGGCTCAGGATGTTACCTTGTGGCCGATCGAGATCGCCTCCGTCGGCTACTACCAGGACCGCAGTGCGCTTGCCGCCGCCAGCATTGCACCGATCAGCGCAGCGGTTTGTGAAGCAGCGCTGCGCATTACCATCGCCCGGACCGGCAAGGGCAAACTGAGCGAATTGGCTCTCGACCGGCTCGAATTGCATTTTGCCGGGCGCACGAAAGCAGCACTGCTGTTCGACACCATCTTTGGCGTCTGCACGGCAATGGGCGCTCGTGAGGACAGCAAGTCGGGCAAGCTCGTCCCCCTGCCAATGCCCGAGATGATCGGGATCAGCGACTCTGAAGCATTGATGCCGCGGACACGCCCGACCTTCGAGGGCTATCGGCTGCTGCGCGAATATTTCATGATGCCCGAGCGTTTCCATTATGCGCGCGTTCAGGGGCTGCAGCCTGTCGTGCGCAGCTGCGAGGCAGGGCTCGAAATCGTCTTCCTGCTGCGGCGCGCCGTACCCGAACTCGCCGACCTTTCCCCAACCGATTTCGAACTGTTTGCGACGCCGCTGATCAATTTGTTCGAGCGCGAATGCAACGTCATCGAACTCGATGCCCGCAAAACGCGACAGGTGCTTTACGCCGACCGCACACGGCCTAGGGATTTCGAAATCTTTCGGGTGACCCATGTCGAGGACGCCGAGGCCGAAGGGGCCGACGCAGAGATACCCGCCCTCTTCAGCCTTGGGCAGAACAGGGGCAATGGATGGGTCTACTCGACCGAACGCCGCCCGCGACGCGCGACCGAGGACGAGCGGCGCGAGGGCGTGACCCGAACCTCTTACACCGGCGACGACGTCTTTCTGGCGATCTCACGGCCGGCCGGCACCTCCACGGGGCGTCCGCTCAAGCGCATCGAAGTTACCGCTCTTTGCACCAACCGCGACCTGCCGATCCTCGACGACAATCCGACGCTCACGCTGGAAAGCGGCGACCCCGTCGAAGCGGTGAGATTGCTTGGCGCGTTGCGAGCGCCCCAGCCATCCATTCCAGCCACGCTGCCCGCCGGTGCCGATGCGGAATCCCGTGCCGATGAACTCGCCTGGCGGCTGGTGGCGCAACTCGCGCTCAATTTCCTTAGCCTTGCCAAGGAGGGCCGCGGCGTCGATCCGCTGCACGCACTGCTCGACCTCTATGCCGATCGCGGCGACCCGGGGATAACTCGCCATGTCCGCTCGATTGTCCGCATTGACTCCCAACCAGTGATCGAGAGACTGGCGATACCAGGGCCGATCTGCTTCGGCCGCGGCACCGAAGTGATGCTCCATATCGACCAATCAGTGCTATCGGGTCAAAGCTCGTTGCTGCTTTCCGCCCTGCTGGCGCGGTTGTTTGCCCGCCACGCCGGTATCAACGGCTTCGTGCGCACCCGCACGCGGCTTCTCCAGAAGCAGGAGGACGTGCCATGGCCGATGACGCCCGGCAACCGCTTCCTGATATAGCAGCACGCAACAGGCTGACGGAGAGCTACGACTTCTTCGAGCTGCTTCGCCAGCTTGAAAACCGGGGCAACGGTCTGTTCGGTCATTCGGGGCGCCCGGACCGTGAGCCGGCGCGGCTCGGGCAGCATGTGCGCCTGGGCTTTTCGACCCAGGATGTTGTCAAGTTCGAGGAGGCCACAGACAAGAACGCCCCGCGCGTCACCGTCGCCAATCTGGGCTTGCTTGGCCCCGAGGGGCCGCTGCCGCTACATCTGACGCGCTGGGTGCTCGATCGCCTGTCGCAGCGCTGGTTTGCTGGTGCCGATGCGCATCAGACCAGCGACACGACCTTCGTCGATTTCGTCAACATCCTCCAGCACCGCATGATCGCCTTGTTCTATCGCGCCTGGGCCGATGCACATCCGGGCGTGCAGGTCGAGCGTGCCGTCGGTGGCCGCATCCGCTCGATGCTCGAGGCCATGGCTGGCATCGGCCTTCCCGATACGAAAAATGCGGAGAACACCGATCTCGATACAGTGAAGCTGCGGCAGGCTGCGGCACTTGCCGACCAGGTCGATGGGCCAGAACGGCTCACTTTGTTCGTCGCCGAAGTTTTCAACGTGCAAGTCCGATTGAAGGAGTTCGTCGCTTCGTGGCTGGAGATACCAGCCGCCCTGCAGACGAGGCTCGGTCAAGCCAGCGCTTCGCTGGGCAGAAGTGCAACCATCGGGCCCCGCAGCTTCAGCCGCCAGAACAGGGTCGAGTTGCGCATCGGTCCGCTCGATTTCGAGACCTACAAAACGTTCCTTCCCGGTAGCAAACGGCTACCTGTTTTGAAGCGCGCCATCCGCGACCTGATCGGCGAGTTGCTCGACGTCGATCTCAGGATCGTGCTGGCCCGCGCAGAGGTGCCGCCGGCTCGGATCGGCGCTGCTCAGCTCGGCCGAACGGCCTGGCTTGCGCCCCCTGCGGAAAGGGACGATGCTGAGGATATGCGCCTGCGGACGATCGTCGGTTGGCGGCCAGAAATGGCGGGAGTCGGGGCATGAGTTTGCTCCTCACGCTTGAGCAGGGACCGCGCGCGCAGGCAGTGCGCCAGACTCGGCTGGACAAGGGTGAACTGGTGATCGGTCGCAGTCCCGATGCGGACTGGCAGATCGACGACCCCGACATGTTCGTGTCACGCGCTCACTGCAAGATCACGGCGGAACAGGGTGGCTATATCGTCACCGATACCTCGAGCAGCGGACTATTCATAGACGACGCCGGCAGCCCGCTTGGATTAGGCAATTCGGCACGGCTGCACAATGGAATGCGGCTAAGGTTGGGCGACTATGTCGTCTGGGTCGAGCTGCAGCCAGGGGCCCAATCGTCGGCGCCGAAATCATCGCCTTCCAGGACATCGACACCTCAACCCGTGCCACCGGCATCGCGCGCATCGATCGGCTTGGGTGGCGATGATTTCTTCTCGGTCAAGACCAACGAGGAGCCTCAACGCCCGCGCCCCTCCGATCTTCCGAACCCGTTCGAGCATCCTGAACCTGGAGCATTTCGTGCCTACGAGCGTGCCGGAGGCTCAGAGCGCAATTCGCCGGCCTTCGACGATCCGTTCAGTCTCGATCCGGTGGCAACCCCAGTTTCGACTGGACACGGCGATGACGGTCAAAATGGAATGTCCGCCTTTGCTGATCCATTTGGCCTTGCTCCAGCGGAAACCCCACCTCCCAAGCCGAAGCCGGAACCCATCGACCAGCAACCTTCATCGCTCGACGATGATTTTGGCCTCGCACCCGTTCCACCACCGCCGCCTGTTGCCGAGGTAAGGCCGGCTGGAAACAGGTACGACAGAGCCGTCGACAAGCCCCCCTCGCCCGCTCCTTGGGATTTGCCGGCACGCCGGCCCGATGCACCTCCCCCACCGCCGCCGTCACTGCGAGCACGCCAAAAATCAGCCGCCGTTGCCGCACCGGCCGCGACACCTTCAGACAGCGCCCTGCGTGCAGCCTTCCTTCGTGGCTTGGGCCTGGACGAAAGCGACACCTCCGGCCGCGACGCGATCGTTGAGATGGAGAAATTCGGCCGCGAATACCGCTTGATGCTCGAAGGTCTGATGCAGCTCCTGCGCAAGCGTGCCGAGGAAAAAGGCAATGCGCGCATCGAGCAGACTATTGTTGGCTCGTCGGAGGTCAACCCGCTCAAATTCCTGCCGACTGTTGATGATGTGCTGGCAACCATCCTGGCTGAACGCAGCCCCGGCTTTCTCGCCGGCGAGCCGGCCATTGCCGATGCAGTCCGCGACCTCGCCCAACACCATGTTCGCGCTTGGCGCGGCCTGCAGGGCGCTCTTCGCCGCATGATCGATCGCTTCGATCCCATCGCGCTCGAAGAGGAGCTGAAATCGAGTTCGTCGTTCGAGACGCTGCTGGCGGGCGGCCGTAGCGCCAAGCTTTGGGATCTGTACAAGAAACGCCATCGCGAAATCGCCGTAAGCGCCGAAACGCGCTTCATGGGCGAGATCGGAGCCGACTTCCGCAACGCATATGAAGAGGAGTGACGCATGATCGACCGGCGCGACTTCATTCTTGCTCTCGGCGCGACAGGACTGGTTACCGCCTGCCAAAGCGGGCCGCCGAAACCGTCCACGGTCACCGTCAATGTGAGCGGTCAAGCCGGCATGAATCCCGGACCCGGCGGCGGCGACAGGCCGGTTACCGTTCTGGTCATGCGATTAAAAAGCACGGGCAAGTTCAACTCCGCGGACTATTTCGCCCTGCAAGGTGATGCCGCCACAGCGCTAGGTGGCGACCTCATCGGCTCCGACCAGCTCGCCGTCGGCCCCGGTAAGGCGGCGTCTAAGACCATCACCGTTGAGCCGGAAGCGACCGCGCTCGGTTTTGTCGCGCTTGTTCGCGAACCAACAGGTCGAACCTGGCGAACGACGAAATCGGTCTCGCCAGGTTCGACGGTAACGATCGCCGTCAAGCTCGGCAGCGGAGGCATTTCCGCCTGACGCGGACGAAGAACGGAGTTCTCGATGCTAAGAGTTGCCGCATGACCGACGCAAACAGGGTGCTGTGGTCCGAAGGGCTGTTCCTCCGCACCCAGCACTTCCAGCAACAGGACCGTTTCTTTGAAGCGACGGTACGCGGCGCTCTTCTGGCCGGGCAGCTCCATACCTTCGGCTTTCGCGCACTGACGCTCGACCCGGCCTTGCTGGAGGCCGGACAGGTCGCGGTGCTCTCTGCCCGCGGCATCTTCCCCGATGGCACCCCTTTCGCCATTCCCGACACGATGGACTCACCAAAGCCGCTCGCCATTACCGCGGACATGGGCGGCGGTCCGGTGCTCATCGCCGTACCACTAGAGCCGCCGGGCGGCATCGGCTTTGATCCCGCGCATGCCGAGGCCAGCGGTGCGCGCTATCGCGGCCGCATCGTCACCGTGCGAGACTCGGTGCAAGGCGGTTCGGACCCCGAGGAGATCGAGATCGCCCGACCGCAGGCACAGCTGCTTGCGCCCGGAAAATCGGTCGGCGGCTACACGGCACTGCCGATCACCGAAATCACCGGCCTGCGCGCCGACGGTGGCGTTGCCATCGACGACAACTTCCTGCCGCCTACGCTCACGACTGGAGCCGTCCATTGGTACGCCCAGCTTCTGCAAGAGGTCATCACCGGGCTCGATCAGATCGCAGAGGCGCATGCTAAGATGGTGCTTGGCGGTCCTGGTCGCAGCGTTGAAGACTTGCTGATGCTCAATCTCGCCAATGCAGCGCGGCCGCGCCTGGCGCATATGCTGGCGCAGGACATATTTCACCCCGCCGATCTCTACCTCGAGCTTGCCGGCCTCGCCGGCTCGATGGCGACTTACGGCTCAAACTCGAGGCGCCTGGCCGAATTGCCGATCTACGATCACATGGCGCCGGGACCGGCCTACTCGGCGCTTGCCGACACGTTGCGTTCGCTGATCCTGAGTCTGCGCTACGTCGAACCAAAATCGCGAGCGCTCCCGGTCATGCGCCATTCCACCAACGTCTGGAAGGTGCGCATCGACAACCCGAAACTGCTTGTCGCCAGCCGCATCGTCATTCGCGTTGGCTCAGAGCTGTCGGAAGAAGCGCTACGCAAGATATTCGTCAACCAAGCTACCGTCGGTGCGGCCGGCGAATTCGAAGGCCTTTGGAAGTCGCGCCTGCCGGGCATTCCGTTGAAGCCGCTGCACTCGCAGCCGCGCGAAATCCCTTATGACGGCGATCGCCTTTGCCTTGAACTTGATCAAAGAAGCGAGCACTGGGCCTCTCTCCTCGACGCACCCGGATTCGTCATCGGCGTATCCGGCGTGCTGCCGAGCGAGCCGCAGGTCGACTGCTATTCGGTGAACAGGTGACGCGATGAGCCAAGACGATCCTTTCGGCTTGTCGGAGGATCGTGAGCGTACCCGGATTCGCATGGTCGGTACGCCGACGCCACGCGCGCCGATGCCCTTTTCCGCAGCCCAACTGAATCGGTCGCGTGCCCATCCGAACATGCTGGTCAATGCGTTTTCTGCCCTTTTGGAATTCGCGCCCGAGCTTGAAAATGCGCTGCCGCCGGAAAATCCGGAGCATCTGCGCACCCGCCTGCTCGAAGAGCTCGTGCGGGGGCGTGACGCTGCGGTTGCAGCAGGGTCGTCCATCGATCGCGCAGACCAGGCCGCCTGGTCGGTCGCTGCACTGCTCGACGATCTCGCGCTGAACACACCGTGGGGCGGTGCCAGTGCCTGGCCGCGTCAGCCGCTCGTCGTCATGCTGCGTGGGGATGTCGATGCTGGCGCCCAGTTCTTTTCACGCCTGGAAGAACTCGAGCGCCACCCCAACCGCGACAAGGAAATGCTGGAACTGCAGTATCACTGCATGGCACTTGGCTTCCGCGGCAAATACCGGGTGCCTGGTCGGTCCGGCGACCGGTCTTTGAATGCGGTGCGTGCGGCTGCCGCGCGTTTTCTGCGCGATGCAGACGCCGAAGATGCACCGCTTTCGCCGAACTGGAAGGGCGTCGTCGCAGCCGACGAAGCGCCACGCTTCACTGTGCCGATCTGGGTGATGGGTGTTATCGCTGCGGTGCTCGCAACCGCGGTCTATGTCGGCTTCTCCCTGGGGCTGAGCAATCAGGCCGTCCAACTCTCCGCCTTGGTCCGTGCGCTTCCGCCGGCAGATCGAGCCGAAGTGTTGCGCGCTGCACCTCAGGCAGAAGCGCCTCCGGTCGAGACCGTCGACTTCGCACTGCTGCCCGAATTTGCGGCGGCCACTCCGGAAGGATTGCGCCCAGCGTTGAAGGGTGCCGAAAGCGTATCTCTGGCCCGCCTCGTCATCCAGGCCTCCAACCCTGAGCTGTTCCAATCGTCTCGGGCCGAACTGACCGACGGCTTCCAGCCCCTAGTCAGCGCCATAGCCAAGGTGATCGTCGAAAACCAGGAATTGATCGGAAACATCACGGTTGTTGGCCACACCGACGGCATTCCTCTGCAAAGAACCAACCCGCTTTCCACCAACCAGCGCCTGTCGGAGGCACGTGCTGCAACGATTGCCGACATGCTGGTCCAGAACGGCGTGCCGCAGGAGCGTGTCCGCTCGGAAGGTCGCGCTGCCACCGACCCCGTCGCCGACGACGCCACCCGAGAGGGCCGCGCGCTCAACCGCCGGGTCGAAGTGCTGGTCGAAAAGAGGCTGTGACAGATGTTCATCCTGCGCTTCCTCTGGTCGGTACTGACTTCGCGGTGGCTCTGGACGCTCATTGGGCTCACTTTGCTTTCGCTGATCATCTGGGTGTTCGGACCAATCGTGAGTGTCGGGCAGCGCACGCCCTTTGCGTCCGAAACGATACGCATGGCGCTGATCGCAGGCTTGGTCATCTTGTGGCTCATCTGGCTGATCTTGGCCCAGCGCCGCGCCATCCGCGCCAATCGTATGTTCGTCGCCGAGATCGCCGCAGCTCCGGTGGAGAAGCCGCTGACGCCTGGCGAGCAAAGCGTTGCCGCAGTCAGCGCCAAGTTCCAGGGGCTGATGGACGAGCTGAAGCGGCGCAAGCTCGGCGGTCGCAAGCTGCTGCGCGATATGCCCTGGTACGTCATCGTCGGACCGCCAGCGACTGGCAAGACGACCGCCTTGCGCCAGTCCGGCCTCAACTTTCCGATCGATCTCACCGACGACATCCAGGGTATCGGCGGCACCCGCAACTGCGATTGGTTCTTTTCCGAAAACGCCGTGCTGATCGACACCGCCGGACGCTACGTCCAGCAGGAGAGCCAGCCCGATGTCGACGCTGCCGAATGGCTGGGGTTCCTCGATCTGTTGAAAAAGCATCGCGGGCGGCGCGCGCTGAATGGCGTCATCGTCGCGCTTTCGATCGATGCGCTATCCGAGGGTGACGAAGCCATCAAGGCGCATGGTCGCAAGATCCGCCGGCGCCTGGCCGAACTGAACGAGCGGCTGGAAATCCGCCTGCCGGTCTATCTGATGCTTACCAAAGCCGATCTGATCAAGGGCTTCGAGCCTTTCTTTGGCGGCCTCTCGACCTCGGCACGCGAACAGGTGTGGGGCACGACTTTCGCGCCCGACGCGCGTGTCGACGGCAACATGGTATCGCGAGAAATCTCGCTGCTGGCGACAGAGCTTGAGAGACGTCTCGTCCCTCGCCTCGAAGACGAAGACAGCTTGGCGGCTCGTGCCGAAATCTTCAGGTTCCCGGCGCAGGTCGAAAGCCTGTCCGAACCGATCCGCCTTCTCATCGGACAGATATTCGGCGAAAGCCGCTATGAAGACAGCGCTTGGCTGCGCGGCGTCTACCTGACTTCGGCAACGCAGGAAGGCGCGCCTATCGACCGGCTCACGGCCGCGCTCTCCTCGTCGTTCGGGCTGCCGCCACGCCGCGCCACGTCCTCGCCGCGCGTCGAAAGGCGCAGTTTCTTCCTCAAGAACCTGCTGACTGAGGTGATCTTCAAGGAAGCCGGCCTCGGCATGTTCGATCCGCATGCGCAGCGCCGCCGGACTTGGATCTGGCGCGGCGCTGCCGCAGCCTCTGGGGCGGCGGTGTTGCTCGCCGGATCGCTCTTCGGGCTGTCCTACTACGACAACCGCAACGCCATCGCGGCCCAAGCCGGCCAGTTCGAGGCGCTGCAGGCGCCGCTTGCACCGTTTGCGGCGGCTCCAGCCCCAGTTGACGCGCCCGACATAGATGTCGCGCTGGCAGCGATGGATGAGGTGACCAGTGCCCGTACACCGCCGCCGAGAGGAGTGCGCGACCTGATCGGCCCGACAGCCGCGCCGGAACTGCTGCGGGCACAGGCCGATAGCTACAACCACGCCCTACGCAACATCCTCGAGCCGCGCATGGTCGCCTTGCTTGAAACTACGATGTGGCGGCAGATCCGCGATCCGGAATTCATGCTCGGCGCCCTCAAGACCTACCGCATGATGACCGGCCTGTCGCAGATGGACACCGATTTCGCCCAGGATTGGTGGGTGAACCACCTGCCTGAGTTTGCCCCTGTCGCCCCCTTTCCGACGGCGAACGCGGAGGAACACCAGCTCGCCGCCATCCGCCGCATGACTGTCGACGCGAGCTATGTTGCACCCGATCCAGCGCTGGTCGCCGAGGCACTGAAGAGCGTCTGCACCATTTCGCTTCCGGCCCGCGCCTACAAGCAGTTGCTGGCCGATCCCGCCGTCTCCGAACTGAAAGAGTGGATTCCGGCAAATTTCGCAGGTCCCAACGGCTCCAAGGTCTTTGCCCGCCGCTCGGACAAGACGATGCGTATCGGCATATCAGGTGCATATACGTACGCTGGCTTCCACGATGTCATCCTTGACCGGCTGGAGGATGTCGCGGGCCAGGCAGCGCTCGATCGCGCCGTTTTTGCCGGCGGTTGCGAGGAGAATTCCGAGACCTCGGTGTCAGCGCTGTCGGAAGATATCCTCAAGCTCTACTACGAGGATTTCATCGCCCAATGGGACAGCCTGCTGCGCGACATTCGGCTGGCACCGCTGACTGACCTCAACGTCGCCAGCGAAAACCTCAAGGACCTTTCGAGCGCCGATTCAGCCCTCAAGCGCCTTGTTACAGCTGTTGTCCACGAAACCGATCTCATGCGCTCCGACGAAGAGCCGGCTGGTGACAACAAGACTGCGTCCAAAGGCGCATCCAAGCTTCTGGGTAAGCTCGGCAAGGTCGGTAAGCTCGCCAAGGCGGGCGCGAAGCTGCTTCCTCGTGCCGGTTCGGCCACCGAAGTCGACATGACCGGCACGCTTGTTGCCGAGCACTTCAAGCCGCTCAAGGGGGCTGTCGCCGAAGTTGATGGCCAGCCGCCCGCACTTGACGCGGCTGTCGTGGCGCTCACAGCACTTTCGAATGTGCTGCAGACAGTTACCGCCAATCCCGATCCGCAGGACGCCATCAAGAAGCAAGGTGGGCTTGCCGAACTTACGGGTGCTGTCGCCCGTCAGGCGCAAATCCTGCCCGACCCGATCGACGACTGGCTCGGCGGCATTGCCGGCGACACAAGCGGCCTGACGGAGAAGGCGGTCACCTCCGAGCTCAACGCCATCTGGCGCGCCGACATTCTGCCTTTCTGCCAGGCAGCGCTCAACGACCGCTATCCATTCAGTCCGCAGAGCGCTGTCGACGTCAACGTCCGCGATTTCGCCCGCCTCTTCGGCCCAGGTGGCTTGATTGACGCCTTCACCAACGATCATCTCATCAGCTATGTCGACACGGCAAAGCAGCCATGGACCTGGCGCGCCGATTTCGGCCTGGATTCTTCGGCGCTTGCTGCCTTTGAGCAGGCGCGCCGCATCCGCGACGACCTCTTCCCTGACGGGACAGGTCCTTTGATGAGCTTCACGCTGGAGCCCAAGGACCTGTCGCCCACAGTGACCCGCGTCACGCTCAATCTCGATGGCCAGAGCCTCGTCTACTACAACAACGCCACCCGCCCGCAGCCGATGACATGGCCGGGAAAGGACGGCACCGGCACAATCTCGCTGGCCTTCCAGCCCATCGATGGCTCCCCCGAAGTGATCGTCAATGAAACCGGCAGCTGGGCTTGGCTCAGGCTGCTCACCAAGGGCCGTTTCACCGGCACTGCCTTGGCCGACGTCTACAATCTCCGCCTGGGCGCGAAGAACTTCTACGCCGATTTCGAGTTGAAGGCGGCAAGTGTCGAGAACCCCTACAATTTGGAGATGTTCAAGAGGTTCGTATGCCCGCAGCAGATCTAGTCACCGGCTTCTACGGCAAGATTCCGGCGACCGGCGATTTTGTCGGCCGAGGCCTTCCGAGCGAGTTTGTACGGGCATGGGACCGCTGGGTCGCGAGCCATCTGGCGCCACTGCAATCATCTGGCATCTGGACGGAAAAGGTCGCGCTGCGCTTCCTACTTGGCCCAGAGGCAAATGGCCCAATGGCCGGCATCGTTGTACCAAGCAGTGACAAGGCTGGACGTCGTTTTCCGTTGACTGTCGCCTCTCCGCTTTCAGCAGCCACAACCGGCCTTGCAGGCTCGGCAGCGAAATGGTTCGACGACATCGAGGTCGCAGCGGATTCCGCGCGAAATGGAGACATCAGCGCCGACGAATTCGCTGCCAATCTGGCTGCTCTGCCCTTCCCGACACTCGACATCACGGGTGAGCCAGTGCTCGGCATGGTCCTCTGGACGGATGCTTCAGTGCCAATGGAAATTGACCCGACAAAGCCCCAATCGGCACTGGATCGGCTTCTCATGGCGAGCTGGGAGACCAGCTGATGCAAATCTGGAACCAGACCGGCTTCGTCCACGAATTCACCATGGGCATGGACAAGGCTGCGCACGAATACATCGTCGTGGTGGTCAAGGGCACGTTCGATTTCCCCGAGGCTCCGGGGGGCTTGGTGCGCAAGTCGGCTGAGCAGGTGCCTCTGGTGATGGCCGATACCTGCACGGGCGAGCCAGGTTATTCGGCAACGCTTTGGGAGACCGATTTCGCTTTCCGCAAGCCGCGCTGCGATGTGATTGCCAATGGCTGCGCCTACGCGCCTAGCGGGCGTCCGGCCGAACGCGTCCCGGTGGGGATCAGGCTGGGCGGTTGGCAAAAGCTCTTTGAGGTGGTCGGCACACGCGAATGGCGCGCCCGTGGTCCGCTGTTCATGGCGACAGCGCCCCAGCCCTTTCTGCGCCAGCCATTTTCCTACGACACCGCTTGGGGCGGCACCGACCGCCTCGACCACGAAGACAAGCTCCCGGGTAGCTACAAGTTTAATCCCGTCGGAACTGGCTGGGCGCGCACCCGCAACCAGCATCTTGTTCCCGGCCTCAGGTTGCCAAATACGCAAGCCATCGGAGAGGAGGTCCGCTCGCCCTTCGGCGACTACAAGCCGATGAGCTTTGGGCCGATGGGCCGCGGCTGGCCAGGCCGCATCGAATATGGCGGCACCTACGACGACAACTGGACCAAGAACATCTTCCCGTTCCTGCCTCCGGATTTCGACGAACGCTATTTCCAGATGGCCCCGCCCGACCAACAGATCGACCCACCCAAAGGTGGCGAGGACGTGGTGTTGATCAACCTGACACCTGGCGGCCACGAAAGCTTCCGCCTGCCAGGCACGACGCTGCCAGTTACGCTGTTCAAGGGCCGCGACAAGGCCTACGAAGCTGACCTTCTCCCCGACACCGTCCTGTTCGACCTCGAAAACCGGCGTTTCTCGCTGGTCTGGCGAGTATCGCAGCGTATCCATCGGACGATACTGGATTTTACCGAATGTTGGGTTGGTCCACCCACGGAGTCGATGCTGCGGGCACGGGCGGCGGGGCGCGCATATGTCCGCGCAAGCGGAACCGCACCGCTGGCCGAGATAGAGGACGCATGAGCGCTTCACTCGACATTGTTTCGGTCGGCATGGTCACAGCGGTTGGTCTCGACGCACCTTCCAGCTGCGCGGCGATGAGGGCGCGGCTCGACGGCTTTCAGGAAACGCAGTTCACAGGCCCGGCGGGTGAGCGCCTGACTGGCGCGCCTGTCTCGTTGCCGCGCGCCTGGATTGGCGAAAAGCGCATGGCTCATCTGGCCGCCGGAGCCATCAGCGAGGCCTTCAACAAGGTTCCGCAAGCACGCGGCCATACGGTGTTAATCCTATGCTTAGCCGAAGAAGACCGGCCCGGTCGACCCGTAATCGACAGTTCGGCTCTGCTGCGCCGTATCGCCGAAATCGTTGAGATCGAACCGCATACGCGCTCCCGGATCGTCTCACATGGTCGGCCCTCGGGCCATGTAG
>NZ_JBFUIP010000118.1:0-17610 GCF_056401815.1 Aminobacter sp. P4_D5
CTTGAAGCGCTGAATGTCAACCTTGTAGGTGGCGACCCCTATGGTGGCTATTGCGGCATCGACCAGTTCTTTCTCTGGCGTCCGCTCAAGAATTCGGTCAACCATCGGACGCATGTTCCGGCGCTTTACCACATTGGCGCATCCACCCATCCCGGGCCGGGATTGGGCGGCGGCTCCGGTTTCCTGCTGGGCTCCTCGCTCAAGTAGACATTGCTTTATGCGGGTTACTTGCCGGCCAATTTCCGGCCGAGCAGGTAGCCCGATCCTGCCCCTGTGCCGGCGCCTGGCCATGTCGAAGCGCCGCAGAGATAGAGCTTTTCTATCGGCGTCCTGTAGCGGGACCAGCCTGCGACAGGCCTGAACATGAAGTTCTGATCGAGCCGGTGGCTACCCGACAAATTGTCACCGCCGATGAGGTTCGGGTTTTCGCGTTCGAGATCCACGGGAGAGAACACAGCTCGCCCGAGAATCTTGGAGCGAACCCCCGGCGCGTAGGTATCGAGCAGATCGAGAACCCGTTCCGCATAAGCATCCTTGGCTTCGTCCCATGAACGCGCGGCGATGGTTCCGGCAGCATCGCCGAGAATCTCCGCCGGCACCACCCGCACCTGCACCCAGAGCACATGCTTGCCCGCCGGAGCCCGACTTGCGTCGACCGCTGTGGGCTGGCCGACAACCAGCACAGGTTCCCGTGGCAGCAATCCGCCCGCGGCTTCCGCATAGGTTCGTGCCATGAGGCCCATCTCGGGCGCAAGATGCACGTAGGCGAAGCGTTGGAGATCTTCACCAGCCTTCCAGTCCGGCAGACTGTCCAGTGCGAGATGAAGCATCATCGTTCCGGGGCCAGCGCGAAAGCCGGCAATTCTGGTGTCGAAAGATACGCGGTCCGGGTCATCGGGCAGGAGTTTGCCAAAGACAAGCTGCGGATGCGCATTGGCGACAACGGCGCGGCTTGCCCGCAAAACGCGGCCATCGGCAAGCCTAACGCCCGTCGCGCGTTTACGGTCGGTTTCAATTCGTTCGACCGCCGTGCCGAGGATGATCTCGCCGCCCTTCGCCTTGAGAAGCGAACTCATCGCGCGAATGATCGTATCAGCTCCGCCCTTGCCAATGACCATTCCGAAAGCCTGGTTCGCCATCGATTCCAGATAGGGGAACAGCGCGCCGCCCGCCGTGTCGGGCGCGAAATCCAGATGCAAGCCCCATGCGGCCATCATGGCCTTCACCTTCGCGCTCTCAAAATGCGCGTCGAGGAAATCGCGAGGTGTGGCGAGCAACATGCGCGCCATGTCGTAGAGTCCGCCGGTTCCCAAAGCACGCCAGGCATTCCAGGCAACCCTTGCGGTTTTCAGCGAAGGCATCTCGGCACCGAGCAGGCCGAAAATATGCGGCGCCTGCTCGCCGAATTTGGCGAACATCGTCCGCCACGCCTCGGCATCCTTCGGCGACATGGCTGCAATGCGCAATGCGGTCTCTTCCAGGCTCGCGCTGACGCCCAACCAGCCGCCATCGGGAAAGGCAGACGCAAACGTATCCGACACCGGCGCCAGTTCCAGTCCATGTGCGACCAGTTCGTCCTTGTAGTCCGCAAAAAAGGCGGACCCTGCGAACATGGAAAGATTCATGGCGCAAAGGTCGTGACGGAAGCCAGGCAACGTCACCTCGCGGGTCTTGACCGCGCCGCCGGCCTCGACGGCCTGCTCGATGACCGCAATTTTCCAGCCGCGCGAGGCGAGGTGTATGGCCGCAGCGAGGCCATTGTGGCCTGCACCTACGACAATCGCATCATACATGAGCCCCTCCGCCCGGTTTTGATTTGCCCATTCCCG
Source organism: Aminobacter sp. P4_D5 (assembly GCF_056401815.1). Classification (NCBI taxonomy): domain Bacteria; kingdom Pseudomonadati; phylum Pseudomonadota; class Alphaproteobacteria; order Hyphomicrobiales; family Phyllobacteriaceae; genus Aminobacter; species Aminobacter sp. P4_D5. The sequence continues at coordinate 1,830 of NZ_JBFUIP010000118.1, forward strand.
CAGGCATCGAACGTGTTCGCCGCCGTCCCGGTGCGAATGCTCGCGGGAACAAGCTTTCCATAAAAAAACTTTTAAGTCTAAAGTAATTTCAGGCCTGCGAAGCCAGACCGCTCCAGGCGAGAAAACGAGAGGGAGGGATCGGTGCGCTTTTCGATATCTTGTGCGGCGGCAGGTCTTTTGCGGCTTTGCCATTCCTCACGGCGGCCCAGGCTGGCGGGCGGCGAACTGCTGATACAAACATAGGTCTTGCTCTTTGGTGCCGACATCAAATTGGCAGGAAGTATCTCGCTGGCTGTCAGCCTTCCAACCATGATCGCTGGTTTTGCACGCTACAGCAGGGATCAGAGCTTCTCGGTCCTGAGACCTAAACGGACTTTTCTGATGATTATGGCCGCAGGTTCAATCGTTGGCAGTTTGATCGGTGGGAGGTTACTAGGCATTGTGCCTAGCCCCGTGCCTTTGCCGATGCTTTCCCTTATCTTCGTGATTTCTGCGGTGAAGGTCTGGCAACATCGCTAGCCTCCATTGCCATTAATTTCGAAGCCTCAAATCGCTTTTAATTTGACACGTGCCTCTAGTTTCTCGGTGCTCTCCTTGCGCTCGCTGTAGCGGTCGGTGAGGTAGCCCGAGACATCACGCGTCAATAGGGTGAACTTCACCAGCTCTTCCATGACGTCCACCACGCGATCGTAGTAGGAGGACGGGTTCATTCGGCCTTCGGAGTCGAATTCCTGATACGCTTTTGCGACGGAGGATTGGTTCGGAATGGTGACCATCCGCATCCAGCGGCCGAGTACGCGCATCTGGTTGACCGCATTGAAGGATTGAGATCCGCCCGACACCTGCATCACTGCAAGAGTGCGACCCTGCGTCGGCCTGATCGAACCTACAGCAAGGGGGATCCAGTCGATCTGGGATTTCATGACGCCACTCATTGCCCCATGGCGCTCAGGACTAGTCCAGACTTGGCCTTCCGACCATCGCGAGAGTTCGCGAAGCTCCTTGACCTTCGGATGATCAGTGGGTGCACCGTCAGGCAAGGGAAGCCCCGTCGGGTCGAAGACACGCGTCTCTGCCCCGAAGTGTTCGAGCAAACGAGCGGCTTCCTGTGTGAGGAATCGGCTGTAGGAACGTTCTCGCAGCGAGCCATACAGAAGCAGAATGCGTGGCCGGTGGGTGGAGGAGGGGGCGGACAGAAGGGCAGGGTCAGGAAGCCGAAGGGCCTCCCCTACTATGTTTGGCAGGTCAGGCAACTCGGTTTCCTTCGGCATCGATCAACAGCTCACCGTCTTCCTTGTGGAAGGGCCCCTTCTGGGGGAGCGGGAGGATTTCAAGAACGACTTCGGATGGACGGCTGAGGCGTACGCCCCAAGGCGTCACGACGAATGGACGATTGATCAGGATCGGATGCTCCAGCATGGCATCGAGCAATTCGTCACTGGTAAGCGTAGGATCTTCCAGACCGAGCTCAGCGTATGGTGTGCCTTTCTGCCTGATGGCTCCACGCACTGTCAGACCCGCCTTGGCAATCAGGTCCTGGAGGACTGCACGCGTCGGAGACGATTGCAGGTACTCGATCACTGTTGGCTCGATGCCTGCATTGCGCATCAACGCCAACGTGTTGCGCGACGTACCGCAGGCGGGGTTATGATAGATAGTGACGTCCATCATGCAGTCCTTTCAGCTTCCTTGGTTGCGGTGACTGCCGAGCCGCGCTCGTACCAGCCCTTGCTGCGGTTCACGATCCAGACGACTGACAGCATCACGGGAACCTCGACCAGCACGCCGACAACGGTAGCGAGGGCTGCGCCTGAGCTGAAGCCAAACAGGCTAATGGCGGCCGCAACTGCCAGCTCGAAGAAGTTGGATGCACCGATCAATGCTGACGGACCGGCAACGCAATGCTGTTCACCGGAAATGCGGTTGAGCAGGTAGGCCAGCCCCGAGTTGAAATAGACCTGGATCAAGATAGGAACGGCCAGCAGCGCAATGATCATTGGCTGCGCGATGATCTGCTCACCCTGGAAGCCAAAAAGCAGGACAAGCGTCGCCAGCAAAGCCACGAGGGAGAGGGGCTGCAGCGTATGAAGCAGACCGTCGAGCGCCTTCTGGCCAGCTGAGGCGAGTAGCCGGCGTCTTGCCACCTGGGCGATGATCACGGGAATGATGATGTAGAGCACCATCGACAGGACGAGCGTGCCCCACGGAACTGTGATCGCAGACAGGCCTAGGAGCAGTCCGACGATCGGCGCAAAGGCAACCACCATGATGGCATCGTTAAGCGCCACCTGGGACAGGGTGAAATGAGGTTCGCCCTTGGTCAGGTTCGACCATACGAAGACCATTGCTGTGCAAGGGGCGGCCGCGAGGATGATGAGGCCTGCAATGTAGGAATCGATTTGATCGGCTGGCAGGTACGGGCGGAAGAGCCAGCCGATGAAAAACCAGCCCAGCAGCGCCATCGAGAACGGTTTCACAGCCCAATTGATGAAGAGGGTCACGCCGATACCGCGCCAGTGCCGCCCGACCTCGCCCATGGCAGCGAAGTCGATCTTCAGGAGCATCGGGATGATCATCAGCCAGATCAGAACGGCGACGGGGACGTTGACCTTGGCAATTTCTGCACCTCCGATGGCCTGGAACACGCCCGGCATCAGATGGCCCAAGGCGATACCCGCGACAATGCAAAGCGCAACCCAGAGGGTCARGTAGCGTTCAAATGTCGACATGGCTCAGGCTGCGTCCGTGCTCTTTGAAGTAGACCGTTCCAAGCGGCCAATCACTTGGAGGAGGTGGTGGACCTCCACCTTCCTTGCGGTCATTGGACAGTATCCGTTGGTTCACAGCATGAGGGGGTGAGGGCAGGTGCGCAAATGGCGGGGTTGCCCGCGCAGCAATCCTCCATCAGGAAGCGGATCAGGCCACTCAACGCCTGGAATTCAGCTGAATAGATGATCGACCGTGCATCCCTACGGGCAGCAACCAGACCGCTACGTTCAAGTTCCTTCAGATGGAATGAAACGTTTGAGGCCGACACCCCAGCGGCTTCTGCAATGTTACCTGCGGGCATGCCTTGCGGCCCCGCTCTTACCAGCAGCCTTACAATCTTGAGCCGCGTTTCCTGGGACATTGCCCCAAACGCAATCAGCGCTTGACGTTCATCCATATTTCAACAATCCTAAAAGTGTCAAAATGACAGATAACGCAGATGCTCGCACCTGACAACCGCGAATTTGAACGGGTCATTGAAACGGCTTTTGATGGGATCGCGATTGGCGGGTTGCTCGGCTTCCTTGCAGAGCATCAGTAGAAGCGGCTTTGGCGTCGGTTCGCAGCTGAGCCTCAACGGCCAAGCCTAATTTGGGTACCGCACCACCATCTTCAGTCGCAACAGCATCGTCCGCGCGGGCTACCGCGCGCTGTACCAGGACTACGAGAACAATGACTTCCATTGGGAAGTCACCCAGCATGGGCCGGTTTTCGGAGTGTCAATGCAGTTCTGAACGGGGTGATGTCAGGCTAGTCGGTTGATGTGCATTCTGGTGATCAGATCTGTGCGCCCGCAACAGATTTCCAATGCGCAATCGGGTTCTATCGCAAACTTTTTGGCAAGACTATTAGACTAGGAGCGTGAACGCTTCTCCATTTGAGGAGAGCAACCATGTTCAAAGGCCGAGCCCTTCCACTAGCAAAAAGCCATGGGAACCGACCGTAGCCGAAGACCGGCTGCGCCGATTTTGGGGCTAGCGGGCGATTGCGAACTGAACGGCCGCGCGGATAGCGATTGTTAGGGCCGGGGCGCTTCTCCGCTGGCCTTCACCCTCTGGATCTTTGCTAGATCGGCCTCCCAATTTTCAAGGTTGGTCCGAAAGAACCAGCATGGCAGCGACCGTGACAGGCAAGTGACCATTTGGAGCTTCGTCGCTACAGGGCATAGATCGTTGGCGACGCGCCCGAGTTCATCTTAGACTTGGTGCCTCAAGCGAATGAGCCAATTGAAGCCGATCGCCATCGATTTGACCGGCTTCCACGTTCCAGAGAGCTGGTGAAGTTTTTCATTGGCTCTTTTCGATCGAGTGGATCATCCCGCGCAATTCTGCCATTGCCTTGACAAGTCCGATAGGCGTGTATCCCGGTACGAAATCCGCTCTTTCCTGATCGTAGAGGATTCGACAGGCGTGGTCTGCGCGGTAGGGGATCTCCCAGTCGGCAATGCCCTGCCTGCGCCTGCGTGCCTCCTCCGCCATCAGAAGCGCGAGAACATCGTGGAGATCGAATGCTCCTATGCCGCCCAGATGCTCAGCCTCGGTGAAGCTTCCGAATTCGTCTCGKAAGCGTATGCGCCGGGGATGGGCATAAAAGATGCGCGGACCGAACCTGTCGATGAAATCCGTCAGCGCATTGTCGCGCCTGCTTGCGAGCGATCCTGAGCAGAAGATCATGCCTGCGCGCGGAGAAGATACGCCTTCAAAGATTTTCGCGAAATCCTCCAGGGTGCTGGCGATGCGTGGCAGTCCGCACAATGGGATCGGAGGATCGTCGGGATGGATGGCGAACACCGCTCCCTCCGCCTCGCAGGTGCGCGCCACCTCACCGAGAAAATCGATCAGGTTTTGCCGATAGGCTTCCGTTCCCATTTTCTGATACGCACCGAGCAATGAATGGAATTCGCCGCTGCGATATTGTCCGGGACCGCCTGGCAGGCCGCGCGTAAGCATGGACAACAATTTCTGCCACCGCTGCGCTGGTGTTTCGAGATGGCGCCGGCGGGCCGCCGCGGCGATTTCCGGATCGATCTCCTCTTCAGCGCCGGGCCGCTTAAGCAGATGGATGTCGAAAACCGCAAAATCGACCGCATCGAAGCCCAACGCCTCGGCTCCGCTTTCAAGCCTTGTGTCCAGCCCGGTCCGAACCCAATCGAGCAGTGGCATCACGGTGAAGTTGATACGGCGTACGCCCGCTTGCGCCAGCCGCCGTACTGTCTCCTGAAAATTGGCGGTCAGCCTCGCAGTACCCTGGCGGCCCAGCTTGATGTCGTCGTGAATGGCGATGCCGCCGAGCGTATCCCATTCGAGCGGTGTGTGCCCGGCGGGAGCCGTCTGGACAAGTTTCTTCAACTCGTCGATAGCATCTGCCTCCCACAGGCATCCAGGGGGCAGTTGGGACAGGCTGGCTTCGATGCTGGTCGCACCCGACTGGCGTATCCAGTCGATCGTCATTGGATCCTGTGGACCGAACCACCGCCATGTTGCGCGCATTGAGTTGTTTCCTTTCCTTACTGATACTGAAATGAATTTTTGGACCACTGAAAGAAAAAATTGCACCATGGCGCKTACGCCCGAAGTAATCCCTCCCGAGGCTCCATGCTGAGCCTGCGCGAAATACTGGATTGGGAAATCCTCTCCGGCCACACGGTCATAGCCGGCACAGGCTCTTTGGCCGTCGATGTCCGGTCGGTTACCGTTATCGACGCTCCTGATGCGGTGAACTGGGTAAAGCCGCACGAATTCGTCGTGACCAGCACCTACCCGGTCCAGCAAAGCCCGGATGCGCTCGTTGTCTTGATCGAACAGCTTGCAGCGCGCAATGCCGCAGGTCTTGGCGTCAAGCTGACGAGGTACCTGCGCGAATTTCCCGACAACGCGTACCGCCGTGCCGAGGAGCTTGGATTTCCGATCATTTCCCTGCCGGGGCCGCTGGCGTGGAGCGATCTCATCGGCAGGGTATTTTCCCATGGCGGTCAGCAACAGGGCAAGGAAGCGGCTTACCTCAGCGCCATCTACCGCGCATTTTCGCAGCATCAGTCGGGCATTGGCTCGCTGCGCGAGCTGTTCGAACTGGTGGCCGGCTTCATCAATCTGCCGCTGGTCCTTGCCCTTGAAAATGAAGCGGGCTTGCAGCTCGAAAGTCGGGGGGTCGCGGCGGCAGAGGCCGAAATGCTGGCGGAAGCCCTCATCGAGGGTGCGGCGACGGGCGCCCAGCCGGACGACGTACCTCTGCGCATGACGGTCGCTGGCACAAAGGTCGTGGTGGCGCGWTCGGGAATGGGGGCGGACGGCGGCGGCATGGTAGCTGTCATCGAGCGCGAACTGACCGCTTCCGAGCCCGATCTCGAGTGCTTGCGCCTCTCCGTACATCTCCTGCAGACGCTGGTGGRCGCTAACGCCGGCACGCGCGCCAATCTTGCAAGCAACGCGAAACTGCTCGGCGATCTGCTTGATCCGATGCTTTCGCGCGAAGCCAGGAATGTTCTCATTGCCAAGGCTCTGCCGCCGGCAAATGGATGGCATGCGGTGGTTGCCCGCATTTTTGATGCCGATACGCTCGATGCCGCACTGTTCAGGCTGCGCCTGCGCCAGTTTTCGCGGCGCCACAAGGCGTTGTTGCTCGAGGAAGAAGATGGCAGCGAGTACGTCATTGCCGTGCCGGTGCCAGGAGCCGATCCCCGTTCCTGCGAGGCTGTGCTGCGCGAACTGCATCAGGTTTTCGAGCGGCAACTGGAACACGCTCGTGGCCTTCTCTATGGTCTTGGCCAGTCGGGACCGGCGGACCTGTCCGAGGCGGCTGTCCTGCGGCGTGAGGCCAGGCAAGCAATGACTTTCGGCATCAGGCTGAACGGCTTCAATCGCATCAGCCGGCATGAGGACATGCTGCTGCTGCGGCTGCTCGCCCATCCCTCTGTCATCGAGGAAAGCCGCCCTGGCTTCCTGCGACTGCTCGATCCGCTGCTGGCCATRGGCGAGCAGGGAGCGACGCTCATGGAGACGCTGAAGGTATGGCTGCGGGAAGATGAAAGCATGCCTCGGACCGCGGAGCTTCTGGGCCTGCATGTCAACACGGTTCGCCAGAGGCTGGAGCGATGCCGTTCGGCGCTCGGGCTGACCGATTTCAGGACCGATACGCGGCTTCGCMTTTACGTGGCACTGCAGCTTCTTCCTATGCTGACGAACGCAGAGGGCTGAAGCAGAAACCTTTCTGCTAGCCCTCCGCGCTGGGTTCATTGGACGATGTTTTTCAGCATTCCRATGCCCGAGATCTCGACCTCGATCCGGTCGCCAGACTGCATGGGGCTGACGCCCGAAGGGGTTCCGGTGATGATGACGTCGCCCGGCTCCAGCGTCATGATCGAGCTGACGAACTCGATGATGAAGGACGTCGAGAAAATCATGTCAGCCGTGGTCGAGTCCTGCCTGACTACCCCGTTCTGGAGGAGACGGATGCTCTGGTCATCAGGGTTCAGATCCGTTTCGATCCATGGTCCCATGGGCTTGTAGGTATCGAACGACTTGGCCCGCGTGAACTGCTTGTCCTTGAGCTGGAGGTTACGGTTCGAAACGTCGTTGGCGCAGGTGTAGCCCAAAACGACCGATGCCGCTTCGGCTGCCGGAACGTTGCGGGCACGTTTCTTGATAACAATCGCAAGCTCGGCCTCGAACTCGACGCGCTGCTCGTGGCTGTCCAAAACGATTGCCTCGCCGGGGCCGATGATCGCCTGCGGCGAGCACATGAACAGCATCGGTTCGTCGGGGAGCGGCAGGCCGGATTCACGTGCGTGCAGGACGTAGTTGAGCCCGACGCAGACTAGTTTACCAGGCTTCACCGGAGCAAGAAGCTTGACCGCAGCAAGCGGCAGGACATCCGCCGACGGCACAATCTCGCCGAAGGGACCGTCGGGCAGGGTGCGCACCCCTTCGTTGTCGAGCAGGCCCCAATGCTCGGCGTTGTTTTGGGCAAAGCGTACGATCTTCATGACTATGTCCTGTGTGGGTCAGTGCTTGTCGTAATGTCCATTCAGCCAGCGGATGGACTGCGCCATTGCCGCTTCGGCGTCGGGAACCTGGAAATGCTCAGCGGTGGTCCAGCCGTCGTAGCCGATCGCGTCGAGATCGTTCAGGGCGGCGGCGATATCCCAGTCGCCATGGCCGACGGCCCGGCGGTCGCTGTCGCAGACATGGTAGTGCCAGAACAGGTCGCCAGCCTCCCGGAGGCTGTCGCGGTGCACTTCCCCTTCGATGGTGATGTGGGCCAGATCGAGCATCAGGCCGATGTTCGCCCGCTCAAGGCGGCGCACAAAGCGCACGGCTTCGGCCGTACCCATCAGGAAGTTTGCATATTGATGGTTGACGGGCTCCAGAACAATGCGGGTATCGGGGCGCGCGTCCGCGGCCGCCTGCATCCCCTCGACGACCCACGCTTCGGTCTGGCCGCGCGCGATCCCGTCGAGATAGCGACCGCGCATGCGCCCGACATTGACCATGGCACCGAAGCGTGCAGCCAAGTCCATGGCGGCGATCATTCGTTCCAGCGTCTCGGCCCGGCGTGCCGGGTCGGGATCGGCAAGGGAGAGCTTGTCCTCGCCGTAGACCTCACCAGTGCAGATGGCCGGCATGGCGAGGCCCGCATCTGCAAGCTGACGCTCGATCAAGCCATGATCGAGAGCGCGCGGATCGCGCACGAGGAGTTCGACGCCGTCATAACCCAGTTCGCGGATTCGGGCGAAACAGGCCGAAGCGTCGCCCTGTATTGCGGTGACCTGTGCCGGCGTCACCTCCGGAGTGGCGTACATATAGGCGAGCTTCATTGCATGAAACTCAAGTCGTTGCGCTTGACCATCTCCGCATGGATCACTTCCTTACGCAACACGCTGACATTGGGAATGGCGAACTCCTGTATCTGGAAATACTCGGCCTTGCCTTTTTCGCCGCGCGCAGTGCGCAACACGAGATCGACCAGTTCCTCCCCGACCTGGCGCAGCGACTTCGTGCCTGCCAGGATGTCGCCTGCGCTGATGTCGATGTCGTCGGGCATCTCGCGGAATACGCGGTTGTTGGAGCTTACCTTCAGAACGGGGGCGATGGCCGACCCCGAAGGCGTGCCCTTTCCGGTGGTGAAGAGCACCATATGGGCGCCACCGATAATCTTGCCGGTCACTGACGAAATGTCGTAGCCGGGCGTATCCATGATGATGACACCCTTCTCATGAGGTTGCTGGCCGTAGTCGACCACCTCGGTGATCGGGCGGGTGCCGGCCTTGTATATGCAGCCGAGTGATTTCTCCTCGATTGTCGTCAGCCCACCCTCTATATTTCCGGGCGAGATGAACACGCCGCTGTCGTCCTCGGTAGTCATCGACAGCTCGATCTCGTAGGCCTTGATGCGGCGCATGAGTTCGTCGCGCACCTCGGGCGTCTTGCAGCGGCGATAAAGGACGCTTTCGGCGCCGACCATTTCGGTGAGCTCCGAGAGGATGACCGTGCCACCTGCGTCGACGATGATGTCGGCGGCCTCGCCCACGGCGGGGTTGGCCGTGAGCCCGGAGAAGGCATCCGAAGAGCCACATTCGAGTGCAATGATGAGTTCGGAAAGATCGCCTTCGTCCGTCGGCTGCGCCGCCATTTCGGCCTTCATGTGTTCCACGATCTTTACGCCGGCGTCGGAGGTCGTGCGCGAACCACCGGCTTTCTGAACGACCAGGCGCTCGACCGGTCGCCCCGATGCCTTGATGGCGTCGAACACTTTCGAACCGGATGCCGTTTCGCAGCCGAGGCTTACCACCAGCACCGCACCAACATTCGGGTGCAGGCCGTGGCCGATAAAGGCCTCCTCTGTGGTCCGGTTCTCCTCCGCATCGAAGGTACAGCCATAGGGATGCATGAATGTCGCGGCGCCGGTGCGGTTGGAAATGTCCATCGCGACACGGTTGACGCAGGCCACTGTAGGAATGACCAGCACATGGTTTCGGATGCCGATGCGGCCGTCTGGCCGTCGATAGCCTTGGAACTTCATAACAGTGCTCCTTTCAGCCTATGAATGGCGCCGGGCCTTCACGCCCCAGCAGTTGTGCGTGTGAACATGACCACCCTCGGCTATGTCCGTTGTCGCTTCGCCGATGACCTCGCCGTATTTCAGGATTTGCTCGTGTTCCTGGATCGGCCGGATTGCCAGCTTGTGGCCCGCCGGCATGTCGTTGCGTGCGATGATCTCGCGGGTTTTCCCCTGTCCGGTGATCAAGACGGCATCGCCGGCCGCGACCGCCCCGGTCAGCGTCGCGACATGATCCTGCGTGCGGATAAGAATTGCCGTTACGGGCATCTCAGGACATCTCCATTGAAGCTTCGTTGAAAAGGGTCGGAATCGCAGCCAGAAGCTGCTTGGTGTAGTCGTGACGCGGGGAGGACAGTACCTGCGAGCCTGTTCCGGTCTCGACGATCTGCCCGTGCTGCATCACAGCGATGCGATCACACATCCGCGCTGCGACCCTGAGGTCGTGGGTGATGAAGAGCATGGCGAAATCGAGTTTCTTCTGAAGTTCCTCGAACAGGTCGAGCACCTGCGCCTGAACCGAAACATCGAGCGCCGACACGGGTTCATCCGCGACGATGAGCACCGGGTCCATCGCCAGCGCTCTGGCGATGCCAACGCGCTGGCGTTGTCCGCCAGAAAACTCATGCGGATAGCGGTTGGCCGCATCTGGCTTGATGCTGACAAGTTCAAGCAGTTCGCGGGCACGGCGCCAGGCTGCATCGCGTGGAACGCCCTGCGTCATGGGACCGATGGCGATGGACTGCCCGATGCTCATCTTCGGATTGAGCGACGAGAAGGGGTCCTGGAAGATCATCTGCACACGTCCGCCACGATGGCCCTTGACCGCGCGGTGACGGTTCAGCTCATCGTCGGCAAAGACGAGGCTGCCTTCGTCAGGTGCTTCCAGCCCGACCACGCAGCGTCCCAGCGTGGATTTACCGGAGCCGGATTCGCCGACGATCCCGAGTGTCGAGCCCCGCTCGAGCGTGAAGCTGACACCCTTCAGGGCTTCCAGCTTGCGTGGCGCCTTGAACAGCCCAGACGTCAGGAAGTAGGTTCGCTCGAGGTCTTTGACTTCAAGCAGTGGCCTGGCCGAATTCTCGGCGCGAGGCGCGGCCGTTCCGGTGGGAATGGCCTCGATGAGCTGGCGGGTGTAGCCGGAGGCGGGGTTGCTCAGCACCTCGCGCGCCGGACCCTGTTCCTCGATGCGGCCATTGCGCATGACGATCACATCGTCGGCGATCTCGGAGACCACGCCGAAATCATGGGTGATGAAGAGCACGCCGGTTCCGCGCCGCTCGCGCAACGAAGCGATCAGCTTGAGGATCTGTGCCTGGGTTGTGACATCCAGCGCGGTGGTTGGCTCATCGCAGATCAGCAGGCGCGGCTCCAGCATCATCGCGCAGGCAATCACCACGCGCTGGCGCTGCCCGCCCGAGAGACGGAAAGGGTAGCTCTCAAAGAGCTCTTCCACCCGTGGCAACCCAACGTCACTCAAGGCGACAAGGGCACGGCGGCGACGTTCGGCGGCGGACAGGGATAAGTGGACTTCCAGCACCTCTTCCAGCTGTGCCCCGATCTTCATCAGTGGGTTCAAGGCGGCCATCGGCTCCTGGAAGACCATGCCGATCTCGCGTCCGCGCAAGGCGCGCATTCCCGCCTCGTCGAGTTTGAGAAGATCGAGGTCACCGAAATGGATCGACCCGGCTTTCGCCTCCAGATGCGGACGTGGCAGCAGACCCATGATGGCATCGGCAACAGTGGATTTGCCGGAGCCGGACTCGCCCACAATGCAGACGGTGCGGCCCGGCATGAGGTTGAAGGATGCCCCTGAGACTGCAAATTCTCGATCCGAGCCCTTGGGCAGCGAAATGTCGAGCCCCTGGACTCTGAGCAATGGAGTGGCGTCGCTCGACATGGCCTTCACCTGTTGCGCGAATGGATATTGAGAGCGTCATTGAGCGCTTCGCCCAACACGTTCAGGACTAGGACGGTTGTGGCGATGGCAAGCCCCGGGAAGGTTGCCATCCACCACGCCTGGCGCAGAACTGTACGCGAGGCGCCGATCATGAAGCCCCAGCTCATCTGGTTGGGATCACCAAGGCCGAGGAAGCTGAGGCTCGACTCCAGCAGGATGGCGGTCGCCACCATCAGAGAGCCCATGACGATGATGGGAGACGCCACGTTGGGCAGAATCTGCCGGAACATGATGGCGAGCGCGCTTTGGCCCTGAAGCTTGGCTGCCAGCACAAAATCCCGGCTGCGCAGTGACAGGAATTCCGCACGCACGAGGCGCGCTACCGGCGGCCAGGAGACGATGCCGATCGCCATGACGATGGAGCCCACGGAAGGTTGCAGGACGGCGACAAGAACCAGCGCCAGCGCGAAGCTTGGCACCACCTGGAATATCTCGGTGAAGCGCATCAGCGCGCTGTCGACGTGGCCGCCGCCATAGCCGGCGATTGCGCCTATGACGACACCAATGAAGACCGAAACAACCGTCGAGACCAGCCCGATCAGCAGCGAGACCCGGCCGCCCCACACCAGGCCCGCGAGAATGTCGCGGCCGGTGGTGTCGGTTCCCAGCGGAAAACGCATTTCCGACATTGGGGGAAGGAAGGGCCGGCCGCCCATTGCCCATGGCCCGCGCGGGAACAGCAGGGGCGCAAGCAACGATATGGCGACGATGACGAAGATGATAATCAGGCCGACCCACACTTCCGTGCGGGTGAACATGCGGCGGAGAACGGAGTTCGCGATCACAGTGCAATCCTCGGATCGATCACGGTGTAGATGAGGTCCGTGATGATGTTGAAGACGATGGCCAGCGCCGCTGCGACCAGGAAAGCGCCAAGCAGCAGGTTGTAGTCGCGTTGCAGCAGCGCATCGAACATCAGCCTGCCGATGCCGGGCCAGGCGAAGACGGTTTCGGTCATGATCGCGCCACCGACCATGTTGCCGGCCTGCAGCCCGGCAAGCGTCACCACCGGCAAAAGCGCGTTGCGCAAGACGTGGCGGAACTGGATCCGCGTTTCGCCGACACCTTTTGCGCGTGCGGTCTTGACGAAGGCCATCTGCGCCATCGCCATCATGTTGGCGCGGGTCATGCGAGTGTAGACGGCGATGTAGAAGAAGGAGAGCGCAAGCGTCGGCAGGATGAGATGCTTGGCGACATCCAGTGCGGCGGCCATGCCGGTAAGGTTGGCGCCGACGGAGCTGTAGCCGAATGCGGGCAACCAGCCGAGCTGAATCGAAAAGACCAAAACCGCCATCAATGCCAGCCAGTACATGGGCGCGGCGTAGAAGATCAGGGCGGCAAAGCCGATCGCCCGGTCCACCCAGCCGCCGGGGCGGCGGCTGGCGAGCACGCCCAACCCCACCCCGACAACCAGCGAAAACACGAAGGCGCAGACCGTCAGCAACAGAGTTGCGGGCAGCCGGTCGGCAATCAGTTGCGCAACCGTTTCCTGCTGGCGGTAGGAAAAGCCGAGGTCGAGCGTGGCAATGCGCGAGATGTAGGTCCACCACTGCACGAGAAGTGGTTGATCCAGCCCGTACTGGATCCGCAATGCGTCCAGGAACCGCTTGTCGACCGCGCCTGCTTCGCCCGCCATCACGGCGACGGGGTCGCCCGGTGCAGCGCGGATCAACAGGAAATTCAGGGTGGCTATGACAAAGAGCGCAACCACGCCCTGCACGATGCGCCCCAACAGAAATTTCAGACGGTTCACACTCTTCGCCCCTGAACAAAACCTCATGGCAGCCCGGGCATCCGGGCTGCCAGCTGACGCTGTTTGCGCGTCCTATTCGACCCGGGCGCGCCCAAGGCTGTCGTTGAGGCCGACCGCCGACGAGATCAGGTTCTTGATGTTCGAGCGGTGGATCGTCGGCCAGATCATCTCGAATAGCCAAGCGAGCGGAACTTCCTCGGCGATAAGCGCCTGGGCGTCCTGATAGATTTTTGCACGCTTTTCCGGGTCGATCTCAACCGCACCCGCGTCGAACAGCTTGTCGAGCTCTGGGTTGGAGAAGGCCGAAACGTTGTTCCAGGGCGAACCCTCGATGATGTTGGACGTGGTGTAGAGACGTGCGACACCTAGCGCCGGGTCGCCATACTGCGACATGTACGAGAAGGCGATGTCGTAGTCCTTMTCGCCCAGGCGCTGGTTCCAGCCGGCGACGTCGGTGGCGGTGAGTTCCACCTGGATGCCGGCCTCGATGAGATTCTCGCGTGCGATTTCCGCTAGCCGCTGCCAGGTTTCGCCATAGGGCAGGGGCAGCAGGCGGATCGGGCTGCCGTCATATCCGGCTTCGGCGAGCAGTGCCTTGGCCTTTTCAACATCGCGCGGATACTGCTTGATGTTTTCAGAATAGAACCTGGTCGAGCTGTTCCACGGGCTCGGCGCGACTTTGGCATAGCCGAAGAAGGCGATGTCGCGCATGTTCTCGCGGTCGAGCGCATACATGATCGCCTGACGAATGCGCTTGTCCTGGATCCACCTAGACCCATTGTTGAGCCACAGGAAGCACTGCGATCCCTGGAATTCCCAACCCTTGGTCGTCAGTTCCGAGTTCGGCAGTTCGGCGAGGCGCTGCACGTCGAAATATTCGACAGCGCCGCCCGGCAGCACGTCCACCTTGCCGGTTTCATAGGCGGTCGCGCGACTGGCGCCATCGGGGATGACGTGGAAATAGACCGCGTCGATCGTCGGCACGCCTTCCTCGTGATAGGTCTCGTTGGCGACCAGCTTGAGGTACGAGCCCCTCTGCCATTCACCGAACTTGAGCGGACCGGTTCCGATGGGAGCATTGTTGACCGGATTGGTGTTGTAGTCCGTGCCTTCGTAGAGATGCTTCGGAAGCATCGGCATCGAGCCGACCTCGAAGGACTGGATGAAGGGCGCGAAAGGGGTCTTCATCTTGAAGTCCACCTTGTAGGGTCCGTCTGCGGTGATACTCTCCACCGCCTTCAGGAAATTGCGGACGCGCGGATGGGTCTCGCGCAGCATCTTGTCGACGCTGAAGACCACGTCTTCCGAGGTGAAGGGCTTGCCGTCGTGCCACAGCACATTTTCCTTCAGCTTGAAGGAATAAAACATGCCATCGGCTGCTTCCTCCCAGCTTGTGGCCAGCAGCGGGTGCGGTTTCAGGTCGGCGTCGAAACGCAGCAGACCTTCGAAGATGTTGCCTCCGACCATCTGAGAGGGCACGTTCTGGTAGATGCCGATCATGATGCCGGGCGGCTCCGGCTGGACTACCACATTCAGAACGCCGCCCTTGGCCTGTGCCTGGGCCATGAGGGGAATGCCGCTGAGTACCCCGGCGCTGACGGTGGCAGCGGAAATCTGCAGGAATTGACGACGATCGAGTGACATTGAAACTCCTCCTGGGAAAAATCGTTGGTTCCTCTTGGTGGGAACTTGGATGTTGGGCGCCGGCCCTGACGCTCAGGATCGGCGTGGGACGTCTCCCCCGTTATTCGGGAGAGCGCAGAAAGCGGCGGGCCATTTCCGTGTAGATACGACGGGAGGTCAGAAAGTCCGATAGGTCGAGGCTCTCATCCGTCTGGTGCGCCTCGCCGGGGTCGCCGGGGCCTAGTATCAGGATGTCGGTGCCGACAGACTGCAGAACCGAGCCGTCGGTGAAGTAGCTGGCGCCACCGGCTTCGCCGGCAGGCGCGCCCAGTTCGTGCCCGATGTCCAGAGCCGCGCGAACGATCGAGCTGTCGGCCGGGGTGTCGAGCGCGGGCAGAGAAATGATTGGTTCGACGACGATCTTGCCGCCCTCATATTCGGCTTCGATTTCACGCGCGATCGTTCGTATCGCCGCGAGTATGTCGTCGTGGCTCTGCCCCGGCAGCGTGCGCATGTCGAATTCGGCGATTGCGCGATCGGGAATGACGTTGACCTGCGTGCCGCCTTGCAGGCGGGTGAGGCAGATGGTCGGCCGGCCCAGAAGCGGGTCGGATGCGGCGAGG
>NZ_JBFUIP010000119.1:0-17563 GCF_056401815.1 Aminobacter sp. P4_D5
GTTTGTCCCTGGCCATGGTTGTGTGCGATGCCCGACCATGACTGGCGTCCGCTTGCAGATGAAAACATGCTCTTACCTATCGTCACTTCCAAATCCCTGTTCACAATGTGGATTTTCTTGCCCCTGCAGGCCAAAAGCTGCGAACCACTGTGCATGGTCTTGGAGGATGACAGGCGATAGGGTGTTGACCTCTAGTCTGTCTGGCGGCCAACCGGAACCAACAAGGGCAAGATGCGGGATACATCAGGGGTGAGCAAACAAAGTGCAGCGGGGCGTCACGCGATCAGCGCGGATCTGATCGCTGTGCTTGTCGCTGCCCCCAACGGCAACCCGATGGTGCTGACGATCAAGGATGCGACCGCCCTGCCCTCCGGTCCGTTCGAGCTCGGCCACCGGTCGCTGCAATCGGGCTTGCGCGACTGGGTCGAGCAGCAAACCGGTCATCCGCTCGGCTATATCGAACAGCTCTACACCTTCGCCGACCGCGACCGCGACAGCGACGAGTTGGCCAGCCGGGTCATCTCGATCAGCTACCTCGGCCTGACACGCGAGGAGCCGGCGCATGGCACGCCGCCCGGCAGCTGGCGCAGCTGGTACGAGTTCTTCCCATGGGAAGACCACCGCACCGGCGCGCCTGAAATCATCCAGGACATCATCGTGCCACGGCTACGCCAATGGGCCGACGGGGCCAGCCAGCAGGACAAGCGCCAGAACCGCCTGCGGCGCGCCGCAAGTGCCTTTGGCCTCGACGACCGTCAATGGAACGAAGAGCTCGTTCTACAGCGCTACGAACTGCTCTACGAGGCCGAACTGGTCGAGGAAGCCATTCGAGCCAAGGGCATTGGCGACGCGCCCACCGCTCCCAGCCGCTCGATGAGCGGAGATCACCGCCGAATTCTTGCCACCGGCATCGCCCGTCTCAGGACCAAGATCAAATATCGGCCCGTGGTTTTCGAGTTGATGCCGCCCGCATTCACGCTGCTGCAATTGCAGCGCGCCGTGGAAGCACTAGCGGGGCTTACCGTCCACAAGCAGAATTTTCGCCGCCTGATCGAGCAGCAGGATTTGGTCGAAGAAACAGGCGACATGAGCTCCGACACCGGCGGGAGGCCGGCAAAACTGTTCCGCTTCCGCCATGCGGTTCTCGACGAACGTTCGGTCGCCGGAACCAAATAGCCAAACATCAGCGCTTGACAGGCCTTATGCTCATGCTAAGCATATATCCTTATTATACTCAGTACGAGCATAATAAGGATGGCAAATGTCTGGCATGTCTCTCTCCGCTGCCTCGCTCTATGACCGCGTCCAGCGCGTCATACCCGCTATCGAATGGCCGGTGTTTTCCCAAGACATCGACGCGATCCTGAGGCTCAAACGCGAGCGCAACGCGGTTATCCTGGCGCATAACTACCAGACCCCTGAGATATTCCACTGCGTCGCCGACATCGTCGGCGACAGCCTGGCGCTGGCCCGCAAGGCGATGGAAGTCGAGGCAGACGTCATTGTGCTGGCCGGCGTGCACTTTATGGCCGAGACCGCAAAGCTGCTCAATCCCGGCAAGACCGTGCTGATCCCCGACATGGGTGCCGGCTGTTCGCTGGCCGATTCGATCACGCCCGAAGACATTCGACTGCTGCGCCAGCGTTATCCCAGCGTGCCCGTCGTCACCTACGTCAACACCTCGGCTGCGGTGAAAGCCGAGTCTGACATCTGCTGCACCTCGGGCAATGCCAAGGCAGTGGTCGAGTCGCTCGGCGTGCCGCGCGTGCTGATGCTGCCGGACGAATATCTGGCGCAGAACATCGCCGCCCAGACCGATGTCGAGATCATCGCCTGGAAAGGCCACTGCGAGGTGCATGAGCGCTTCACGCCGGCAGACATCCGCGAAATGCGCGCCGCACATCCAGGTGTCACGGTGCTCGCACACCCAGAATGTCCGCCGGAAGTGGTTGCCGAGGCCGATTTCGCCGGCTCGACAGCTGCCATGTCGGATTATGTCGGCACGAAAAAGCCGTCGCGCGTGGTGCTGGTGACCGAATGCTCGATGAGCGACAACGTCGCTGTGGAGCACCCCGATGTCGAGTTCATTCGCCCCTGCAATTTGTGCCCGCACATGAAGCGGATCACCCTTGGCAACATCCGTTCCGCACTCGAACTGAACCAGCATGCCGTGACCATCGACCCTGCGGTTGCCGCCCGCGCCCGCCTGGCGGTCGAGCGGATGCTGGCGGTATGAGCGAAATGGGCGACCTCGCGGGCGGTCCCGTCATCATTGGCGGCGGGCTCGCCGGGCTGATGACGGCACTGGAACTGGCGCCGGAACCGGTCGTGCTCCTGTCGGCCGCACCGCTCGGCGGCGACGCGTCAAGCGCGCTGGCCCAGGGCGGACTGGCGGCATGTATCGGCTCGGACGACAGCCCCGCCCTACACATTGCCGATACGCTCGCCGCCGGCGGCGGGCTGTGCGACGAGGCTACAGTCAGGCGCATCGTCGAGGCGGCGCCAGAGGCAATCGAGAAGCTGGAGCGTCTCGGCGTTGCTTTTGATCGAGCGCCCAGCGGCGAGCTCCATCTTGGGCTGGAGGCAGCCCATAGCCGCCGCCGTATCGTGCATGCGGCGGGTGCCGCGACCGGAGGTGAGCTGATGCGCGCGCTGGTCGCTGTGGTCAGGCGAACGCCCTCGGTTGCGGTCATCGAAGGGTTTGAGGCGCGACGGCTCCTGGTCGAGGACGGCGCGATTTCGGGCCTGCTTGCTGCAGGAAACAACGGCGACTTGGCACTCGCGACCGGTCGTGTCGTGCTGGCGACCGGCGGTATCGGCG
This sequence comes from Aminobacter sp. P4_D5, assembly GCF_056401815.1. Taxonomy (NCBI): domain Bacteria; kingdom Pseudomonadati; phylum Pseudomonadota; class Alphaproteobacteria; order Hyphomicrobiales; family Phyllobacteriaceae; genus Aminobacter; species Aminobacter sp. P4_D5. Next base: position 2,822 of record NZ_JBFUIP010000119.1, read on the forward strand.
GCCTGTTCCACGACACCACCAACCCGCTCGGATGCTTCGGCCAGGGCCTGGCGCTTGCCGCGCGCGCTGGTGCGGAACTCGCCGATCTCGAATTCGTGCAGTTCCACCCCACCGCGCTCGACAGCCCGCAGCGGCCGATGCGGCTGATCAGCGAGGCTGTGCGTGGCGAAGGCGCCGTGCTGGTCGACGAGACGGGCCGGCGTTTCCTTGCCGATCTTCCGGGCGCGGAACTTGGCACTCGCGATGCAGTGGCACGCGGCGTCTTCCGTCACCTGGCGCGTGGCCATCGCGTCTTTCTCGATACCAGGCGATGCCTCGGCCAGGCCTTCGCGAGCCGTTTTCCGGCCATCGAAGCGTTCTGCAGCGAAGCCGGCATCAACCCTGCGGTTCAGCCAATCCCGGTACGCCCGGCGGCGCACTACCACATGGGCGGCGTTGCCGTGGACGCAGAGGGCCGCACTTCGGTGGCTGGCCTTTGGGCCTGCGGCGAGGTCGCCTCGACCGGGCTGCACGGCGCCAACAGGCTCGCCAGCAACTCGCTGACAGAGGCAGTGGTGACGGCAAGTTGGATCGCTAGGAGTGTGGCAGGTGTTGCCGCTGATAGCCGGAAATTCCTGGCAAACACCGCTATACCGGTGCGTTCCGATCCATCGCTGGTGCGCAACATCGTTTCATCTGCTCTGGGCGTCCTGCGCGACGGCGACGGACTGCGCGGGGCGGCCTCCGCGTTGCTGCCACTTGCTACGCGCAGTTCCGCCGCCTCCGATCCGGCAATAGTGGGGCTGATGATGGTTGTCTCAGCGCTCCAGCGCGAGGAAAGCCGTGGCGCCCATTGCCGGACGGATTTCCCTCCCAACAACACTGTTGGACGCCGTTCTAAAATCACCCTTGATTCCGCACTCAAAGCGGCTGTCGAACTCGCTGCCACACCGCTTGCCCGGAGCGCCTGAAATGACCCTGACACCCCTGCCCCAGATCATGCTGGAACCACTGGTTCGCGCCGCTTTGCTCGAAGATCTCGGCCGCGCCGGCGACCTCACCACCGACGCCATCGTGCCTGCCGACCTGCGAGCGACGGTTGTGCTCGCCGCGCGCCAGCCCGGCTTCGTTGCCGGACTCGATCTTGCCGCACTTGCCTTTCGCCTGATCGATCCAGCCATCGAGATGAAAGTGGCAAAACCAGACGGCAGTGCGATCGCAGCAGGCGAAACCATCGCCACGCTGAGCGGCCCAGCACGCGGCCTTCTGACCGCCGAGCGCGTTGCGCTCAACTTCCTCTGTCATCTCAGCGGCATCGCTAGCGCGACGGCGGCGATTGTGGAGGCCGTGCGCGACCACAAGGCGAGCATCGTGTGCACGCGCAAGACCACGCCCGGCCTGCGCGCGCTCGAAAAATACGCCGTGCGTGCCGGAGGCGGCTCCAACCACCGTTTCGGCCTCGACGACGCCGTGCTGATCAAGGACAACCACATAGCCATATCAGGCGGCGTGAAACAGGCGATCGAGCGCGCCAGGGCCGGTGTCGGCCATCTGGTGAAGATCGAGGCCGAGGTCGACACGCTCGACCAATTGGACGAAGCGCTGGCGCTCGGTGTCGATGCGGTGCTGCTCGACAACATGACCACCGAGCAACTTTCCCGCGCGGTGGACATGGTCGGCGGACGCGCCATCACCGAAGCATCCGGCCGTGTCACGCCGGCCACAGCACCGGCCATCGCCGCCACCGGCGTCGACCTGATTTCGATCGGCTGGCTGACCCACAGCGCGCCGATCCTGGACATTGGGCTGGACACGATCGGCTGATCGGGGCAATTGTCCCGCCCCGGTGGGGAAGCAACGCAGGCGATGGAGACCGCATGACGGCCGAAATGCACTTGAACGGGACTTCGCAACAGCTCAACGGCATGCGCCCGGCCTGGACGCTTGAGGAGGCACGGGCGATCTATGATTCGCCCTTCAACGACCTGCTCTTCCGTGCGCAGACGGTGCACCGGCAGAATTTCGACCCCAATCGCGTCCAGCTTTCGCGACTGCTTTCCATCAAGACCGGCGGCTGCCCCGAGGATTGCGGCTATTGCAGCCAGTCGGCGCATCACGAATCCGGCCTCAAGGCCTCCAAGCTGATGGAAGTGCAGCGCGTTCTCGCCGAGGCCAAGAAGGCGCGCGATGCGGGTGCGACGCGCTATTGCATGGGTGCGGCGTGGCGCAGCCCCAAGGCGCGCGACATGGATGCCGTGGTGGCCATGGTCGAGGGCGTCAAGGCGCTCGGCATGGAGACCTGCATGACGCTCGGCATGCTCGATCTCGACCAGGCCCGGCAATTGAAGCGCGCCGGTCTCGACTACTACAATCACAACATCGACACKTCGGAACGCTACTATAACGAGATCATTTCGACGCGCAGCTTCGCCGACCGGCTCGATACGCTGGCCAATGTTCGCGACAGCGGCATCAAGGTCTGCTGCGGCGGCATCGTCGGCATGGGCGAGCAGGCGCTCGACCGCGTCGACATGCTGGTGACGCTTGCCAATCTGCCGGAGCATCCCGACAGCGTGCCGATCAACATGCTGATCCCGATCGACGGCACCCCGCTCGCCGAAGCCGCGCCCATCGAGCCGATCGAATTCGTCCGCACCATAGCCCTTGCCCGCATCATGATGCCGAAGTCGCATGTGCGCCTGTCGGCCGGCCGCACAGCGATGAGCGATGAAATGCAGGCGCTGTGCTTCTTTGCCGGGGCGAACTCGATCTTTGTCGGCGACACGCTTCTGACCGCCGAAAACCCTGGGGAAGACAAGGACAGCGCACTTTTCCGCCGTCTCGGCATCGAGCCGATGGAGCGCGGCGCCCAGTGAGCGGGCGAGCCTTGCTCGACCGCTACGAGACCAGCCTGCGCGGGCTGGCCCGAAAGAGCCGGCTGCGGACGCTCAGCGCCCGCGCCGGGCTCGATTTCGCCTCGAACGATTACATAGGCCTCGCCGGGTCGAAACGTTTGGCTGATGCGGTCGCAACCGCCCTTGCCAACGGCACGCCTGTCGGCGCCACCGGCTCGCGGCTGTTGCGCGGCAACGACCCGGAGCATGAGGCGCTGGAGGCCAAGGCGGCGAGCTTCTTCGGCACCGAACGCGCGCTGCTTTTCGGCGGCGGCTACATCGCCAATTTCGCCGTGCTGACGACCCTGCCGCAAAAGGGCGACCTGGTCGTGCTCGATGAGCTGATTCATGCCAGCGCCCATGAAGGTGCACGCGCCGGGCGCGCCGAAATGGTGGAGGCCGCGCACAATGATCCTGAAGCAGTCGACACCGCCATTCGCACCTGGCGCGCCAGCGGCGGGATTGGCCGTGCCTGGATCGTTGCCGAGAGCCTATACAGCATGGATGGCGACGTCGCTCCGCTGAGCGACCTGCTGGCCATTGCCGATCGGAACGACGCTTTCCTGTTCGTCGACGAGGCGCATGCGACCGGCGTCTACGGGCCTGACGGCCGCGGATTGGCGTATAATCTCGAAGGCCGCGACAACGTCATTGTGCTGCACACATGCGGCAAGGCGCTGGGCGGCTCAGGAGCTCTCGTCACCGCGCCAGCGACGCTCGCAGGCTACATCGTCAACCGCTGCCGACCCTTCATCTACGCCACCGCACCCTCACCGCTGATGGCGGTCGCTGCAATGGAAGCGCTCGATATCCTCGCCGACGAGCCTGAGCGGCGTGAAAAGCTTGCCCGGCTTGTCGCGTTGGCTGGTGCGAGGACCGAGGCAATCGGCCTCAAGCCAAGCGGCTCGCAGATCTTGCCGATCATCGTCGGCGACAACGGACGCGCCATGGCGCTGGCCGAAGCGCTTCAGCAACGCGGCTTCGACGTGCGCGGCATCCGGCCCCCGACTGTGCCCGAAGGCACGGCGCGGCTCAGGGTCTCGCTTACCTTGAATATCGATGAGGCGGATGTCGTCGCGCTATTCGACGCGCTTGCCGAGGAATGGAAGCAATGAACAACGCCATCGTCGTCACCGGCACCGACACCGGCATCGGCAAGACTGTGTTTTCGGCCGGGCTCGCCGGCCTGCTCGACGGCACCTACTGGAAGCCGGTGCAATCGGGCATCGAAGACGAGACCGACAGCGAGATCGTGGCGCGGCTTTGCGGCCTACCGGCCGAGCGCATCCTGCCCGAGGCGTATTGCCTCAACGCGCCGCTTTCGCCGCATCGCGCCGCCGAACTGGACGGCGTGGAGATCGACATCGGCAAGCTCGCATTGCCAGTCACCCAAAGCCCCCTCATCGTCGAAGGCGCCGGTGGACTAATGGTCCCTATCAACAGGCAAGCGCTCTACATCGACGTCTTTGCCCGCTGGCAAGCGCCGGTAGTGCTTTGCGCCCGTACCGGGCTCGGCACGATCAACCACACGCTTTTGTCGATCGAAGCGCTGCGCAGCCGTTCGATCCCACTGCTCGGCGTCGCCTTCATCGGCGACGAGATGCCGGACACGCAGCGGACCATTGCGGAGATGGGCAAGGTCCGCGTGCTGGGTCGCCTGCCTCGCCTCGATCCACTGACACCGGAATCGCTCGCCGCTGCCATGCGTGCTTCGTTCAACGCCACAGATTTCCTGGAGCCTCAGCAATGAGCCGTTCCGCTGTCTGGCACCCTTTCACCCAGCACGCCACCGAGCCTGTGCCGCCGACCATCGCGCGCGCCGAGGGTGCCTTTGTCGAGACCGCTGGCGGCAAGCGCATCCTCGATGCGATCTCGTCCTGGTGGGTCATCACTCACGGCCACCGGCACCCAAAGATTGTTTCGGCAATCCGCACGGCAACGGAAACGCTCGACCAGGTGATTTTCGCCGGGCTGAGCCATGAACCAGCCGAACTGCTCGCATCAGCGCTGGTTGAAATGGCGCCCGCCGGGCTCGACTGGGTGTTTTATTCCGACAGCGGCTCAACCAGCGTCGAGGTGGCTTTGAAGATGGCGCTCGGCTTCCACCGCAACAACGGCGCGGCGCGCTCGCGCATCGTCGTCATGGAACACAGCTATCACGGCGATACGATCGGCACGATGAGCGTGGGCGCGCGCGGGGTGTTCAACGCCGCCTACGACCCGCTGCTGTTTGAGGTCGACACCATCCCCTTCCCCACGCCGGGCCGCGAGCAGGAAACACTCGACCGCTTCGAGGCACTAACGCGGGACGGCAAGGCAGCTGCGCTGATTGCGGAGCCGCTGGTGCTCGGCGCCGGAGGCATGCTGATGTATCCGGCATGGGCGCTGACCGAACTCAAGCGCATCGCAGAGAAATCCGGCACGCTTGTCATCGCCGACGAGGTGATGACCGGCTGGGGCCGCACCGGCACGATGTTCGCCTGCGAGCAGGCCGGTATTGCGCCCGACATATTGTGCACGTCCAAGGGCCTGACCGGCGGCTCTCTGCCGCTCGCCGCGACGCTCGCCACCGACGCCGTCTTTCGCGCGCATTTTTCACAAGACCGCGCCAAGACCTTCTTCCATTCGAGTTCCTACACCGCCAACCCCATCGCCTGTGCCGCGGCACTCGCCAATGTCTCGATATGGCGCGATGAGCCGGTGGCCGAGCGCGTCGCCGATCTGTCGCGTATGCAGGCGGAAAAGCTGTCGCGGTTCCGCAACGACGACCGCTTCGAAAACGTGCGCACGACGGGCACGATTGCGGCACTCGACCTGCGCGTCGGCAAGGCCGGTTATCTCGCCGAGGTCGGGCCGAAACTCCGGGCATTCTTCCTCGAACGCGGGCTTTTGGTCAGGCCGCTCGGCAATGTCATCTATGTGCTGCCGCCCTACTGCGTGGCCTCTGGCGAACTCGACCAGCTCTACGATGCCGTCGATGAAGCCGCCGACCTCGTGGGACGCGCCGGGTGATCCGTTCGGCGCGCATCCTCGGCTTCGGCCACCATGTTCCCTCGCGAAAGGTGCCGAACGCCGAGATCGAGGCCAGTCTCGGACTGGAATCTGGCTGGATCGAAGGGCGCACCGGCATCCGCTCGCGTTATTGGGCCGAGCCCCACGACACGCTATCTGATCTGGCGGCCAAGGCCGGCGACATGGCGCTCGAAGCCGCTGGCATCGACCGCACCGAGGTCGGGCTGTTGCTGCTCGCGACATCCACGCCCGATCATCTGTTGCCGCCCAGCGCCCCGCTGGTTGCACACAAGCTCAGCCTCAACGGTGCCGGCGGTGTCGACCTTGCCGGCGCCTGCGCCGGCTTCATCTATGCCATGACCTTCGCCGACGGGTTCGTGCGCCTGCACAACAAGCCGGCACTCGTCATTGCCGCCAACATCCTGAGCCGCCGCATCAACCCGGCCGAGCGCGCAAGCGCTGTGCTGTTCGCTGACGCGGCGGGTGCGGTCGTACTTGGCCCGTCGGACGATCCTGAAAAGGGCATTCTCGGCGCTTCGGTGGCGTCGGACGGTTCGGGCTACGGCCTGATCCAGATTCCGTCCGGCGGCAGCAGCCGGCCGTTTTCAGACGAGCTGGACATCGCCGAAACACGCATGACCATCGCCAATGGCCGCGAGGTTTTCGTCAAGGCGGTGGAGATGATGAGCCGCTGCTCGGCAGAGGCGCTTACTGGGGCAAAGCTGGGCGCTGGAGACATCGCCCGCTTCGTGCCGCACCAGGCCAATGCCCGCATCTTCAACGCTGTCGGCAAGTCGCTTGGCATCGAGGACCAGCGCATCGTCAAGACGATCGCCGACTATGGCAATTCATCAGCCGCCACCATCCCGCTGTCGCTGTCGGTCGCGCATCGGGCCGAAGCGTTCCGCCGCGGCGACAAGCTCTTGCTCGCTGCAGCAGGCGCTGGACTCACCGGAGGGGCGCTGGTGGTGGGAATGTGAAAAGGCCGGGCCGCCAGGCGACCCGGCCAGATCATGTTTTAGCGGCGTTCGAGGTGCTCGACAGCGAGGAAGGCGGTCTTGGCTGCCAGCGACAGCTGGTTGGCCGCTTCGACACGCAGCGGCGTGTAGAAGTGCTCTTCGTGCAGCATGTTGACCGTGCCGAGCATGGTGTCGCCGACAAAGACCGGCCAATTGAGGACCGAGCCACAGCCGAGCGACCAGATCGTCTCGTGATCGGGGAACACGTCGGCGATGTCCTTGATCGTATTGGCGACGAACGGCTTGCGCTGGACGTGGATCGTGTCGAACCAGTGCGTGCGGTTGATCGGCTTGGTTCCGGAAACCGGATAGGCGTCGGGGTGGCTGGTGTAGGTGCGGCCCGAAAGCTCATTGGCCCAGTCGAGCTTCATGACCGTGAACAGCTTCGCGCCAACAACGACGTCGGCCAAGGCCTGAAGCGCCTTCCACACGCCCTCGACTTCGGTCGTGGTCGCAATGGCGGCATCGAAGGCGGCCAGCGCCTCGGCGAAATTGGTTTCTGTCATGACTTACCTCTATTTCAGTTCTGGAGATGGGCCGCGCTGAACTTGGTCAGTTCGCGCGAATAGGGATCGACAAGCGCGCTACGCTTGAGCTGGTCGACATCGGCGATCTCGACGATACGGCCGTGGCGCATGACGGCAAGGCGGTCGCACAGGAACGAAACGACCGGCAGGTTGTGCGTGACCATCAGATAGGTCAGCCCCTGCTCGCGGCGCAGGCGCTTGAGCAGGTTAAGAATTTCCGCCTGTACCGATACGTCGAGCGCCGAAGTCGGCTCGTCGAGCAGAAGCATCTTGGGCTTGAGGATCAGCGCGCGGGCAATCGCCACGCGCTGGCGCTGGCCGCCCGACAGCTGGTGCGGAAAGCGGAAGCGGAAGCGGCGGTCGAGGCCGACCGACTGCATGACTTCGTCCACGCGCTCACCACTATTGCCAATGCCATGGATGGCAAGCGGCTCGCTCAACGTCGCGTCGACCGTCTTGCGCGGATGCAGTGAGCCATATGGGTCCTGGAACACCATCTGGCATTGCTTGGCGAAACCACGGTCGATGCCGTGCGTGCGCGGCTCACCGAACACCGAGATGGAGCCGGTCCAGCTCTTGGCCATGCCGGCAATCGCCTTGAGCACGGTGGTCTTGCCCGAGCCGCTCTCGCCGACCAAAGCGAAGCTCTCGCCCTCGGCGACGTTGAAGCCGATGCCGTGGGTGACCTTCGACTCGCCGTAGGAGATGTCGAGATTGTCGATCGCCAGCGCGCTCATGTCGAAGCCCCAGTACGTTCGAGGACAGGAAGCTCGTCGCGGCTCTCGTCGATGCGCGGGATCGAGGCGAGCAAACCGCGCGTATAGGGATGCTTGGCGTTCTTGAGCTCGCCGGCATCGCATTCCTCGACCACCTCGCCGCTGCGCATCACCAGGATGCGGTCGCAATAGGCCGAAACGAGGTCCAGGTCGTGGCTGATCAGGATCAGGCCCATGCCCTTGCGCTTGACCAGGTCGTCGATGATCTCGAGCACCTGGGCCTGCACCGAGACGTCGAGCGCCGATGTCGGTTCGTCAGCGATCAACAGATCGGGCTCGGGGATCAGCATCATGGCGATCATGATGCGCTGGCCCATGCCGCCCGAAACCTCGTGCGGATAGAGCCCGAGCACGCGTTCGGGATCGTTGATGCGCACGGCTTCCAGCATGGCGAGCGTGCGGTTGCGGATGTCGCCGCGGCCAAGCTTCTGATGGGTCAGAAGTGCCTCGGCGATCTGGGCGCCGATGGTCATGACCGGGTTCAGCGAGAATTTCGGATCCTGCATGACCATCGAAATGCGGGCGCCACGAACGGCGCGCATCTGCTTTTCAGACAGCGACAAAAGGTCTGAGCCATTGAAAGTCATTTCGTCGGCGGTGACCCGGCCGGGCGAACGGATGAGCCGCAGGATCGCGCGGCCGGTCATCGACTTGCCAGAGCCGCTCTCGCCAACGATGCCGAGGCGTTCGCGCCCAAGCGTCAGCGACAGGCCCTTGACCACGTCGACCGGGCCACGGGCCGTCGGAAAGGTGACCTTCAGATTGCGGATTTTAAGCAGGGCGCTCATTGCCGATCTCCATGCTTGGGATCAAGCACATCGCGCAGGCCGTCACCCAAGAAGCAGAAGCCGAGGCTGACGATGACGATGGCAAAGCCGGGCATTGTCGCCACCCACCACTGGTCGAGGATGAAGGAGCGGCCGCGCGAGATCRTGGCGCCCCACTCGGGAAGCGGCGGCTGAGCGCCGAGGCCGATGAAGCCGAGGCCTGCGGCGGTCAGGATGATGCCGGCCATGTCGAGGGTGACGCGGATGATCATAGAAGACGTACACAGCGGCAGGATGTGGTTGACGATAACGCGGAACGACGACGCGCCCTGCAACTCGACCGCCGCGACGAATTCCGAATTGCGGATCGTCAGCGTCTCGGCCCTGGCGATGCGGGCATAGCCCGGCCAGGTGGCGATCGCGATGGCGATAATGGCGTTCTGGATGCCGGGTCCAAGCGCCGCGACGAAAGCCAGCGCCAGGATCAGCTTGGGCATCGACAGGAAGATGTCGGTGATGCCCATCAGGAAACGGTCGGTCCAGCCGCCGAAATAGCCGGCGACGGCACCGATGATCAGCCCGACTGGAGCTGCAAGCACTGCAACCAGCGCCACGATCATCAGCGTGATGCGCGCGCCATAGACGACGCGGCTCCAGATATCGCGACCGAGCTCGTCGGTGCCCATCCAGTTTTCCCAGCTCGGCGGCTTGAGCCGCATGGCGAGATCCTGGCCGATCGGCGAATGGGTCGCGATCCAGGGCGCAAACAACGCCACCAGGATAAGCGTCAAAACGATGATCGCGCCGACCATGGCCAGCGGATTGCGGGAAAGTGCGCGGCTCAGGCGATAGCTGCGGCCAAGCCGCGCCTGCAGCCGCGAGGACGGCGAGTCGTCGAGAAGCCAATCACGTGTCGTCGCCATCAGCGTGCCCTCGGGTCGAGGACGCGATAGAGCACGTCCGAAATCTTGTTGATGCCGATGAAGACAGCGCCGATGACCAACGTGGACCCCAGAACGGCGTTCATGTCGGCATTGAGCAGAGCCGTGGTCAGATAGTTACCGATGCCGGGCCAGGAGAACACGGTCTCGATCATCACCGAACCTTCGAGCAGGCCGGCGTAGGACAGGCCTATGACGGTGATGAGCGGCACGAGGATCGGCCGGAAAGCGTGGCGCCACAGCACAAGCCGTTCCGACACACCCTTGACGCGGGCGGTGGTGACATATTCTTGCGCCAACTGGTCAAGCATGAAGGAGCGCGTCATGCGAGCGATGTAGGCCAGGCTGAAGAAGCCGAGCACCGCAGCCGGCAGCGCGATATGGGTCAAGGCGTTGAAGAAGATTTCGGTTTCGCCGGCAAGCAGGGAGTCGATCAGAACGAGCCCGGTGACCGGTGGGACAATACCATCATAAAAGATGTCGAGCCGACCAGGTCCGCCAACCCACTGCAGCTTGGCGTAAAACAGCGCCAGGCCGACAAGGCCGAGCCAGAAGGCCGGGATCGAATAACCGAGCAGGCCGACAACGCGGATAACCTGGTCGAGCAGGCTGCCCTGGCGGCTTGCCGCGTAGACACCCATCGGCACACCGAGCAGCACGCCGATCATGATGCCAAGCGTCGCCATCTCCAGCGTTGCCGGGAAAACCCGCTTGAGGTCTTCGACAACGGGCTTGCCGGTGGAGACCGACATGCCGAGGTCGCCGGTCAGGACATTGCCGACATAGTGGAAGAACTGGACGATCAGCGGCTTGTCGAGCCCCATTTCGATGCGGGCGGCTTCATAGACGGCGCGCGGGGCGCGGTCGCCGACAACGGCAAGCACCGGATCGATCGGCACGACGCGGCCAATGAAGAAGGTGATGGCAAGGAGGCCAAGAAAGGTAAACGCGATGGCGACCAGGAAGCCCAGCACGCCTTTCACTGTTTTCCAGGCGTGCCGCGCATTGCGAGACGAGCCGCCGGGCCCTGCTGGAAGCGCCTGTACGGCGGAGTCGGTTTCTGATGCCACGCGGTCTTTGTTCCCACCACCTCTGGCGCGCCGGCGATGCGGCACGGATGTCTTCTGTCGCTCAAAATTCCGCTTGGACTATACAAATAATTTTGCTTAGATCAAAAAAATTTTGATGGGAGCAAAAAAGCGTGTCCTCGGAGGCCAGCAAAAACGCGGCGTCGATGCAGCCCAAAGTGGGCGCTCTAATCCGTGCGCGCCGCCGCAAGCTGTCGATGACATTGCAGGAATTGTGTGACGCCGCAGGCATTTCGGTCGGTTACCTCAGCCAAGTCGAGCGCGATCATGCCACCCCTTCGCTTGGCACGCTCGCCCAAATCGCACGTAGCCTCGATGTAGGTGTGGATTACTTCATCGCCACGCCCAGCATGGAGGACGGGCTGACCCGTTCGGCCGAACGCAACCGATTCTCCGTCGACGGCTCGTCGATCGTCTACGAGCGCATCGCCGCCGACTTCACCGGCAACGTCCTGTCTTCTTTCGTCCTCAACGTCCCGCCGGGCTATCGTTCCGAGACTGTCAGCCATGAGGGCGAGGAAATCCTGTTCATTCTCGAGGGCTCGATTACCCAGCGCCTCGAGGACCAGGAGATGGAACTTTCGGCTGGCGACAGCCTGCATTTCCGCGGCAATAGTCCGCATTCATGGTCCAACGACACTGACAAGTTCGCGCGCATGCTCTGGACCGGCACCCTGCCGATGTTCAGGTCACGCACGGAGCATCCGGCCCTGCGCGGTTCAAGGGCCGACGAGACAACAATGGGAACCAAAAAGGAGAGAAAATGATGAAACTGTTCAAGGCCGCGCTGCTTGCTGCGGCGCTGGCGATGCCGATGACTCCTGGAATGAGCCTCGCGGCGACACCTGCGGGCGTGCTCGTGGTGGCGCAAAACATCGACGACATCGTCAGCATCGACCCGGCAGAGGCTTACGAATTCTCGTCGGGCGAATATGTCGCCCAGACCTATGATCGCCTGGTACAATATGATGCCGTCGACACCAAGACGCTGGCAGCTGGCCTCGCCAAGGAATGGACGGCTGACGACGCCAACAAGACCATCACCTTTACGCTGCGTGACGGCGTCAAGTTCACCTCCGGCAACCCGCTGCGCGCAGAAGACGTGGTCTATTCGTTCAAGCGCGTCATCGTGCTCAACAAGGCACCGGCCTTCATCCTGACCCAGCTCGGCTGGACCCCGGAAAACTTCGATTCCATGGTCAAGGCCGACGGCAACAAGGTCGTGCTCAAGTATGAGGGCGACTTCGCTTCGGCCTTCGTGCTCAACGTTCTCGCCGCCCGCCCGGCTTCCGTGGTCGACGCGGTGACGCTTCAGGCCAACGAAGCCAATGGCGACATGGGCAATGGCTGGCTGAAGTCCAACTCGGCCGGCACCGGCCCGTTCGTGCTCAAGGCTTTCCGCCCGGGCGAAATCATCAACCTCACCGCCAACCCGGACTATTTCAACGGCGCACCTGCGATCAAGGGCGTCATCATCCGCCACGTCGCGGAAGCCGCGACYCAGCAGCTGCTGCTGGAATCGGGTGACGTCGACATGGCCAAAAACCTGACGTCGGATCAGATCGCAACGATCGCCGGCAAGGACAAGCTGGTCACCGAGACCTATCCGCAGGCCGCCGTGCACTTCCTGAGCTTCAACCAGAAGGACGCTGCCCTGCAGCCGAAAGCCGTGTGGGATGCCGCGCGCTACCTGGTCAACTACAAGGGCATGACCGACACCTTCCTGAAGGGCCAGATGCAGACGCATCAGGCGTTCTGGCCGTCGGGCTTCCCCGGCTCGCTCAATGAGACGCCCTACACCTACGATCCGGCCAAGGCCAAGAAGATCCTGGCTGATGCCGGCATCAAGACGCCGATCAACGTTACGCTCGACGTCATCAACTCGACGCCGTTCACCGACATGGCGCAGTCGCTGCAGGCGAGCTTCGCCGAGGCCGGCATCAACTTCAACATCATCCCGGGCACAGGCTCGCAGGTGATCACCAAGTACCGTGCCCGCACCCATGAGGCGATGCTGCTCTACTGGGGCCCCGATTTCATGGACCCGCACTCCAACGCCAAGGCTTTTGCCTACAACGAAGACAATTCCGACGCCCACTACCAGTCGACCACGACGTGGCGGAACGGCTGGGCCGTGCCGGAAGAGCTGAACAAGGCGACCAAGGCGGCACTTGCCGAGCCTGACCAGGCAAAGCGCAACGCCATGTATGTCGACCTTCAGAAGAAGGTGCAGGAGAAGTCGCCGATCGTCATCATGTTCCAAGCCGCTACCCAGGTGGCGCGGGCGAAGAACGTCGAAGGCTACGTCAACGGCGCGACCTCCGACTTCGTTTACTACCGTCTCGTCAAGAAGAACTGACGAACCGACAGCTACCGGGACCGCTCCTTGCGGGCGGTCCCATTCCCCCTCCCCAACTCCAAGAAGGCAGAGACAATGTACGAAGAGCGGATGGCGCGGCTGCGCGAGCGCATGGCAGAAACCGGGACCGACCTTGTGGTCGTCGGCCCCTCTTCGCACCTTGTCTGGCTTGCCGGCATGTCGCCACATGGCGACGAGCGCCCGGTGCTGCTGATCGTCGCCAAGGACCATGCCGGCTTCCTGATGCCCGGACTCAATGTCGACAGCCAGCGCCCCTACACCAAGCTGCCATTCTATCCCTGGAGCGACGCCGACGGCCCTGGGGCAGCACTTGCCGAGCTGCTCAAGGATTGCGGCGCTGAGCGTGGCAACCTCAAGATCGCCCTCGACGAAACCATGCGCGCCGATTTCGCGCTGCTGGTAATCGACGCCTTGCCCGGAGCCGAGCGTGGCTTCCTCACCGATACGGTGAGCTTCCTGCGCGGCCAGAAGGACGAGGCCGAATACGCGCTGCTCAAGATGAACGCGGTGCTCAATGACGGCGCAATGAAGGCTGGCTTCGCAGCCCTCAAGGAAGGCGTGACCGAGCTGGAAGTGGCGCAGGCCATCCGCGACTTCTACGCCGCCAATGGCGCCAAGCCGGAGTTCACCAGCGTCTGCTTCGGCGAGAACGGTGCCTTCCCGCATCACCACACCGGCGACCGCAAGCTCAAGGCCAACGAGGCGGTGTTGATCGACATCGGCGGCCGCAAGGACGGCTACCCCTCCGACATGACGCGGGTTGGCGTGTTCGGTGAGAAGCCGGAAGGCTTCGATGAGGTTCATGGCGTTCTGGAGCGCGCCGTGCAGGCAGCGATCGCCGCCGCCAAGCCGGGTGTCGCCGCCAAGGAGGTCGACAAGGCCGCACGCGACGTGATTGCAGCCGCAGGCTATGGCGACTTCTTCCTGCACCGCACGGGCCACGGCCTCGGCATCGATATCCACGAGCCGCCTTACATCACCGGCACGTCGGAGACGATCCTGACTGAAGGCAACGTCTTTTCGATCGAACCGGGTATCTATCTGCAGGGCCGTTTTGGGCTCAGGCTTGAAGAGATCGTGATCCTGCGCGGCAATCGTGCGGAAGTGCTGTCCGATCTGCCGCGTGACGCGTTCCGCGTGAAGGCCTGACCACGCTGGGCGGGCAGCCTGGCGGCACCGCCCAGCAAACCTTTTATCGCATCGGCATTCTCAAGGGGCCGCGGTCTGACCGCGGCCCTTCTGTGTTTTGGTGCGTGCCTCGAGGCTCGCTTGGCTTTTGCACAGATACGGCACAAAAAAGAAAAGCCGGGCGAACCCGGCTTTTCACGTATTACATCGGCTGCAGAGCGATCAGTTGAC
>NZ_JBFUIP010000120.1:0-17544 GCF_056401815.1 Aminobacter sp. P4_D5
ACCTTCGGCTGTATTCTCAGCGGGAATAGGCAAGTGAGCGGTGCCTCGCCAGGAGTGGTATGCGCGAACCACAGGGCTGTGTTTTGCGCATCAGCTAAATCTGCATTGCGGGACGCAGGGACATTCTCTGGTACACCAACTTGCGCTAGATCAGTGACAGGCAAGCGCGTGGAGGGGACATGCCAATTCAAAATGAGGGCCGGATGGTTGGGGGTCTGGCGACCGGTATTTTGGTCTTGGCGCTGATGCATTTTGCGCAGTCGATCTTTGTTCCGCTGGTCTTTTCGCTGTTTCTGATCGCCCTGGTCTGGCCGGTGCAGTTTGCGTTGCAGCGCCGGTTGCCCAAGCTCCTGGCGCTGCTCATCACCGTCAGCATCACGATCACCATCGTCCTTGCCGTCGGCTCTTCGGTGATCTGGGGCTTCGGCAAGCTCGGCCAGTGGCTATTTGCCAATGCCGGACATTTTCAGGCCGTTTATACCGACTGGACCGATTGGCTGGAGGGGCATGGCATTGCCATAGCCGGGCCGCTTGCCGACCGCTTCGACGTCACCTGGCTGGTCGGCTTCACCCAAGGGATCGCCGGACGGCTCAACAGCCTGGCTGGTTTCGCCGTCCTGGTCTTCATCCTCGTCATGCTCGGCCTGCTTGAGGTCGAAGACTTCAACCGCCGCCTCCAATCACCAAACGCCCAGCCCCAGGGCGAACTAATATTGCTGGCCAATCGTCAGATCGGCGCCAAGCTGCGCCGTTTCATGGTGGTGCGAACTTTCGCCAGTATCCTCACCGGGCTCGTCGTCTGGGGCTTCGCGCTGGTTGCCGGGCTGGAGCTTGCCGGCGCATGGGGCGCCATCGCCTTTGCGCTCAACTACATCCCGTTCCTCGGCCCGTTCGTGGCGACGATGTTCCCCACCATGTTCGCCATCGCCCAGTTCGAATCCTGGCAGATGGCAGCCGTCGTGTTTCTCGGCCTCAACCTGATCCAGTTCATCATCGGCAGCTATCTTGAGCCTTTGCTCACCGGTGCTTCGCTGGCGATCTCGCCATTCGCCGTCATTTTCGCGGTGTTCTTCGGCAGCTTCTTGTGGGGCATTTCAGGCGCGTTCCTCGGCGTGCCGGTGCTGATCGCCTTCATCGTCTACACAAGCCAGTCGCCCTCGACGCGCTGGCTGGCGACGCTTTTGTCGGGAAAGCCTTCGAACGAAACAGGGCCCCAGACTTCTTAAAAATCTGCCCGCGTCAGATCGCGACACTCGACGCCTTGGCCCGCATCCGGTTATGAACCTGGAGCGCATGGTCGCGGAAATTTTTGCATGGAAGGATGGCTGTCATGAAGGCACGCATCAAATGGGTTGAAGATCGCACCTTCGTGGGTGAGTCCGGCAGCGGGCACAAGATCGTGCTCGGAACCGCCAAGGAACCGGGCGGCCAGACGCCCGGCCCAAGCCCGATGGAGCTGATGCTGATCGGTGCTGGCGGCTGCTCGGCCTACGATGTCGTCCATATCCTGGAGAAGGGCCGCGAGGCGATCGAGGATTGCACTGTCGAGCTCGATGCCGACCGCGCCGAGACCGACCCCAAGGTCTTCACGCGCATCCACATGCATTTTGTGGTCAAGGGCCGCGGCCTCGCACCCGCCAAGGTCGAGCGCGCCGTCAATCTGTCGATCGAAAAATACTGCTCGGCCTCCGCCATACTCGCCATGTCGGCTAAGCTGACCCATGATTTCGAGGTCGTCGATACGGCATCGACGCCGGCTTGAGATCAACAAACCGATAGTTGGCTAGCCGACTTCAAGGCCTGCCCTAAATGCGGCAATATGCGTYGCCGCATGATTTCGGCTGACTGAATTTGGAGATGATGAGCCTCACCATGCGGGCAGCGTCTTGCTAGCAAGGAGCCTGTCATGAAACATCGGATCATGTGGGTAGCAATTGCGGCGGCCGGAATGCTCGGGCAGKCCCGGGCCGAGCCGCTCAAGTCCATGGAAGAGGTCAATGCAGCACTCCTGGCGTGCTGGAATGCGCCACCTGGCACGAGCGGGTCGTCGGTTACCTTGAGCTTCAGCTTCAAGCGTGACGGCTTCTTGATGGGCAGACCGAGGCCGACAGCGATCAGTGTCAAAGGCGATGCGAATGCGCGAAAGGCCTTTGTCGATGCGGCGGTAGCGGCAGCTCAACGCTGCACGCCATTGAGTTTTTCTCCCACCATCGACCAAGGCATTGCCGGAGGCGTCTTCACACTGCAGTTCGATTCGTCCAGCAATTGAAAGTGCGCTGCAAGGCACCGCAGTGCGCTGCAAGCATGCCGCCATGCCTGGGTACCAATTTTATAGGCTCGGCCGTTGTTCATGACGGCCGAGCGTGCATTGTGCGGACTTGTCGGTCAGTCGCCCGAAGGGGCGCCTCCCTAAGCCCCTGTCCGTTGTGGCGGCAGACGGCCTACGTCTCCAGCCAGACGCGCGAGGCGATGTAGCCGTTTGACATGTCGTTGCCGACGTCGTCGGCATAGCCCTTGAGAGCGGCGGTCGCGGCGTTGATGTTGTTGTTGAAGACCGGGATGATCGAGCCACCTTCGTCGCGCACCATCAATGCTGCAGCATGATACAGTTCCGCGCGCT
The DNA here is from genome assembly GCF_056401815.1 of Aminobacter sp. P4_D5. Classification (NCBI taxonomy): domain Bacteria; kingdom Pseudomonadati; phylum Pseudomonadota; class Alphaproteobacteria; order Hyphomicrobiales; family Phyllobacteriaceae; genus Aminobacter; species Aminobacter sp. P4_D5. The sequence continues at coordinate 2,621 of NZ_JBFUIP010000120.1, forward strand.
TTGCCTCGTCTTCGACCACACGCGCTTCCTTGATGAGCTTGTCGAAGTCCGGCCGATTGAAATTGGTCTCGTTGGCTGGCGAACCCGACAGGTGCTCGGTGGCGTACATCAGGTCCTGGGTCAGACGGCTGCCGTAGTAGGACATGCAGAAGGGGGCCTTGCGCCAGATATTGTTCCAGTAGCCGTCAGCCGGCTCACGCTTGACCTCGATCTGGATGCCGGCCTTCTTGGCGTTTTCCTGGTAGAGGATCGCCRCATCCACTGCGCCGGGGAAAGTGCCATCAGACGTGCGCAGCACGACCGGCCCGTCATGGCCAGACTTCTTGAAATGGAAGTCGGCCTTGTCCGGATCATATGCCCGCTGCTCGATATCGGACGGGAAGTAAGGATAGGTGGCGTTGATCGGGAAGTCGTTGCCGACCGTGCCGAAGCCACCCAGCGTCGTCTGCAGCAGGGCCTCGCGGTCGATGGCATATTTCAACGCCAGACGCAGGTCGTTGTTGTCGAAGGGCGCGGTGTCGACGAGCATCGGCAGCGTGTAGTGGCCCCGGCTCGGTGCGTTGAGGATCTCGACGTTCTGCGCGCGCTTGAGCAGTGTCACTGTTTTTGGGCTGACGGCATTGATGAAGTGAACGCGCCCCGATGAGATCGCCGCGATGCGTGCAGTCGCGTCGTTCATGGCGATCATCTCGACGCTGTCGACGTAGCCACGGTCCTGCCAGTCATTCACGTTCTTCTCGAACACGGCGCGCACGCCCGGCTCGAAGCTGGTGAGCTTGTAAGCGCCGGTGCCGATGCCCTCGGCAGGATTGTCCATGCCGCCATTGGGCTGGATCATCAGCAGGTGGATGGTGAAGACCAGTGGCAGGTCGACATTGCTCTCCGAGAGCTTGACGTGGAGTTCCTCGCCCTTGGCCTCGACGGTTTCGATAGAGGCGATCATGCCCCGCGCACCGGAGCCGGACTCTTCCTTCATGTGACGGCGGATCGTCTGGGCGCAATCCTCCACGGTCAGCGCCTTGCCGTTGTGGAAAGTGATGTCATTGCGGATCTTGAACACCCAGTCCTTTGACTGGTGGCTGGATTCCCAGCTGGAGGCGATGCCCGGGAGAGCCTTGCCAGTGGCAGGATCGCTGGCGACCAGCGTATCGCCGATCGTGCGCGCAAGCAGGAAGGCGAAGGCGCCAATCACTTTTGCAGGGTCAAGCGTATCGGTCGTGGCAGCGCCATCGATACCCAGCTTGAGGGTGCCGCCTTTCTTCGGCGTTGCCGCCGCTTGCGCATGGGCCGTGCTGGCAAGTCCGGCGAGCAGCAGGCCGGCGCCGAGCGTGCCCTTCAGGAAGTCGCGACGGCTTGCCGCGAGGTCCATGCCGATCAAGTTCGATTTCTTCATTTCCATTCCCCCTGTATTGAAGATCTGTCAGGCAACCGGAGCCAGCGCGCGCCCGGCAAGGACGCGCTCCAGCCAGCCGATTTCCATTTCGGGCACCGAGCTCAAGAGCTTTTCGGTGTAGTCGTCATAAGGTGGAGCAAGGACGGACGCCTTGTCGCCCTGACGAACCAGGCGGCCGCGATGCATGACCGCGACGCGGTCGGCGATCGCCCGCACGATTGCGATGTCGTGGGTGATGAACAGGTAGGAAACGGAGGTCTCCTCCTGCAGCCGCATCAGCAGCTTCAGTATGCCTTCGGCCACTAGCGGATCGAGCGCGGAAGTCGGCTCGTCGCACAGGATCAATTCCGGTTCGGCCGCCAATGCCCGGGCGATGGCGACACGTTGTTTCTGCCCACCTGAGAGCTCGGCCGGATAGCGGTCGAGAAACTGTTGGCCCATCTCGATCTGGCCAAGCAGTTCGGTGACCCGCCTGGTCCGCTCCGCCCCCCGGAGGCCGAAATAGAGGGTGAGCGGCCGGCCAATGATATCGCCGACCCTCTGGCGCGGGTTCATCGCCGTATCGGCCATCTGGTAGATCATCTGGACGCGGCGCAGTTGGTCGAGCGTACGATCCTTGCGGGCGGGCGGCAGCCTCTCGCCCTTGAAAGTGACCATGCCCTGATTGGGCGGGAGCAGCCCCGTGACAACKCGCGCCAGGGTCGATTTTCCCGATCCGGACTCGCCGACCACCGCCAATGTCTGGCCTCTCGGCAGCGACAGCGACACGTCGTGCAGGACAGTCACGTTCGAGTAGCCGGCCGTCAGTCCTTCGATTTTCAGCAGGTTTTCCTCGGCAGCGCGGAAAGGCTCGCGCACTGCCTGTCGGATGCTCACCAAGGCCTTCGTATAGTCTTCGTGCGGCGTCTCGATGATCTGTCGGGTCGGTCCATATTCCACCGTCTTGCCGTGCCTGAGCACCATGATGTCGTCGGCAATCTGGGCGACGACAGCAAGGTCGTGCGTGATGTAGAGCGCAGCTGTTCCGGTCTCTGCTATCGCATGCTTGATTGCTGCCAGAACCTCGATCTGCGTGGTCACGTCGAGCGCCGTGGTCGGCTCGTCGAAGAMGATGAGKTCGGGTTTGGCACAAAGCGCCATGGCGGTCATGGCACGCTGCAGCTGACCACCCGAGACCTGGTGCGGGTAGCGTTCGCCAAAGCGCTCCGGTTCTGGCAGGCCAAGCACCTTGAACAGATACTGGGCGCGCTTCTTCGCTTCCRCCGGCGTCATGAGGCCATGTCGCACGGTTGCCTCGATGACCTGCCGCCCGAGCTTGTGGGCGGGGTTGAAGGCCGCGGCAGCCGACTGCGCGACATAGGCCACGCGCGCGCCGCGTATGGTGCGCACGCCGCCCGGCGACAGAGCCGTCACGTCGACGCCATCGAGCAGGACCTGCCCGCCTGAAATGCGCACGCCACCGCGGCCATAGGCCAGTGTCGACAGGCCGATGGTCGATTTACCCGCACCCGACTCACCGATCAGGCCAAGGACCTTTCCTTTTCCAACATCGAAGGAGACGTCATCCACCAGCACAAGGTCAGTGGTGGATCCATCAGCCTGATGCGCGCGCACCTCGATGCGCAGATTCCGGACCGAGAGCATCTCACTCATCGCCACGCGCTCCTTTGAGGCTCGCCGTGGCATTGATCATCCAGTCGACAACCAGATTGACCGAGATGACCAGGGCGGCGATCGCAGCGCCGGGAATGAGCGAGGCCGAAACTCCGAAAATGATGCCGTCCTTGTTGTCCTTGACCATGCCGCCCCAGTCGGCGGCCGGGGGCTGGATGCCGAGGCCCAGGAAGGACAGTGTCGACAGGAACAGGATGGAATAGGCAAAACGTAGCCCGAACTCGCCCAGCAGGGGCGCCAGGGTATTGGGCAGGATCTCGCGGAAGATGATCCACAGCTTGCCTTCGCCGCGCAGCCAGGCGGCTTCGACAAAATCCATCACGCTGACGTCGAGCGCGACCGCCCGGCCGATGCGATAGACGCGCGTCGAGTCGATCGCAGCCATGACCAGGATGAGGATCAGGGTGCCTTGYGGCAGTACCGCAAGCACGACAAGCGCGAGGATCAGCCCAGGAACGGACATCATCAGGTCGTTGAACCGCGACAAAAGCTGATCGACCACGCCACCGCTGACGACAGCGGTGAAACTGAGCAGCATGCCGATGGCGAATGACAGCGTGGTGGCGGCCAAGGCGACGAAGAGCGTGGCGCGTGCGCCATAGATTAGGCGCGACAGGAGATCGCGACCGAGGCTGTCGGTACCGAGGAGGAAGTCTCCCCCCATCGGGGCCCAGACTTCACCGACGATGGCACTTTGATCGTAGGGTGCGATCAGCGGCGCAAAGAGTGCGCAGGCCACAACGACCAGGATCCCCGCCGCACCCACGCGTGCGCTTGTAGGCATCGATTTCAATCTCATCGCGGATGCCTCAAGCGTGGGTTCGCCAGGATCGAAACGATGTCGGCCAACAGGTTGAGCACAATGTAGATGGCCGCGAATATCAGCCCGCAGGCCTGGACCACGGGCATGTCGCGAACGGTCACGGCATCCACCATGTATTGGCCGATGCCCGGGTAGACGAACACCACTTCGATGACGACGACGCCGACCACGAGCGCTGCAAGGTTCAGCGCGATCACCGTGACGATTGGCGCCACGGCATTAGGCGCGGCGTGTTCGGCAATGACGCGCAGCGCCGAAAGCCCCTTGAGTTCGGCGGTTTCCACATAGGGCGACGACATGACGTTGAGGATCGCCGAGCGCGTCATGCGCATCATGTGGGCCAGCACGGCGATGACGAGCGTCAGAACAGGCAAGGCAATGGCCGAAAGCCGCTCACCAAGGCTCATCCCGTCATAGACGGTCGCCGGAAAGGCCGCGACCCCGAGCTTGACGGTAAAGAACTGGATGAGCAGGTAGCCGATGAAAAACTCGGGCAACGACACCGCGGCGAGTGACAGGATGCTGATGGCCTTGTCGGGAAAGCGGTTGCGGTAGCGCACCGCGATCATGCCAAGGCCGAGTGCCAATGGGACCGCGATTACTGCTGAAGCAACGGCAAGCAGCATCGAATTGCCCAACCGTTTCCAGAGCTGCTCGGCGACCGAGTTGTGGTTGGACCACGACGTTCCGAAATCGCCCTGGACGATACCCCCCAGCCATTCGCCGTAGCGCTGGATCATCGGGCGGTCGAGGCCCAATTCCTTGCGCACATGCTCGACTGATTCCGGGGTCGCGTCGCGCCCGAGATAGGTCGCGGCGAAATCGCCCGGCAGCATCTCGACCCCGCCATAGACCAGCATCGAGGCTGCCAGCAGCAACCCGAAGCCAAGCAGGACGCGGCGCAGGATCAGCCTTGCGAGAAGGTTGTTCGAGCGCCCGGCGGAGGCCGCAATCTGGTTGCCCGGCGCGCTCATCCGCGCCGTGCTCCCGGCCCTTCACCGTAGACGGGCATGTTCAAGGCAACCGGATGACGGCTTTGCGCTTCACGCACGCTGCGCATCCGCAAAATGCCCATCACGCTTGCGCGACCATTTCGGCATGGCTGCTTCGACCTCCGCTTCGGTCGCGAAGGTGTCCTTCTCAAACCGCTCGAGACGAAAGCGGGTTGGATCGACGAAGGGCGACTGGCCGAGGATCAATTCTGCCGACAGGCGGCCAAGGCCCGGGCCATGGCTCACACCGCTTTCATTGTCGCCGCCCACCGCCACGATGTTGGTCGTGCCGGGGACGCGGCCGACCAGCAGACCACGGTCGGGCGTGTAGCATGGCACGCCCTGCGCCCAGCTCGCGATCTTCGATCCGCGCAGCGGCGGGAACACTTCTTGCAGACGCGCGAGATCTCCATCGGCCATTGCCTGCATCAGGTCAGCCTTGTGCGGTTGTCCGGGCGCAATCCATGCGTCGCTGAGCTTGTGATAAGGGTGGTAGTGCCCGCCCGTTCCCCACATGATGGCGCCAAAGGTTTCGCGCAGCCACAGCCCCAGTTCGCGGCATTGGACAGTCGGGATGGTCGACGGCAAACCACGGCTATCTGTCACGATGCGGGTTGCAAGCACACGGAGCAGTGGCAGCTTCCAGCCAAGTGTCTCAAGCAGCTCGTTGTTCCATGCGCCCGCAGCGATCACCACGCCATCGGCTTGCAACGTGCCCTTGTCGGTCTCGATCGTCACGCCGTTGCCGGCTTCTTCAATGCCAGTGACCTTCGTGTGGTCCCGGAATGTACCGCCCAACCTGGCAATTTCTCCGGCCAGTGCACGCAGGCCCAGGGTCGTGTCGAACTGGATGCCATGAGGGTTGTACGCACCCGAGTGGACCTTGGACGGGTCGATCAGGCCCTGCATCTTCTCGCCAATCTCGGCGGCGTTGAGATCCTGCATTTCGGCCGGCGCATAAGGCGACTCCAGTACAGGACGCACGAAGTCTTCGCGGCCTTCTTCCGTCAGCGCCATGATGAGCGTGCCGTTCGGGCGATAGCCGATTTCCTGGCCGAGTTCGCTCAACGCCTTGTAGAAGTCGAGCCCGTATTGCTGAAGCTTGAACCCTTCCTCGCCGAGCGGGATCATGCCGGCGGACCAGTGCGACACGAAGCCCGCGCCTGCGCCGCTGGTTGCTTTGGCAAGTTCGCCGGCCTCGACGACGGTGACGTCAGCGCCTGCCTTCAGCAGGTGATAGGCGGTGCAGCAGCCGATGATGCCGCCACCGACGACGACGATCCGTTCGCGTTTTGCATTCATGGTCATGATGTTCTCCCCTCGTGCCGCGCGCTCAGACGGCCGGATGCACGTATTTGCCGAGCCACCACAGGATGCGGGCAGCACTGTCGAGATATTCCGGGTAGCTGCGCATGCTGTGCCCGGCGTTGGGATAAATGACGAGCTCGGCATGCGAGCCGGACCTGAGGGCCGCGAAATAGCATTCCTCCGCCTGGCCTGCCGGCGTGCTGCGATCGATGCCGCCTGCCATCACCAGCGTCGGCACCTTCTTCTTGTGCTTGAAGAAGGCCGGGCTGCGTTCGAAATAGGCTCCCGCTTCCGCCCAGGGCGAAGCGTCGAGCATGATCTCGTCGAACTCGGGGATCTGAGTGGTGCGATGCTGGCTATACCAGTTGCCGACGGGCGACAGGGGGATGGCCGCAGCGAAGCGTTCGCTCTGCGACGGCAGCCAGGCAGACATGAATCCGCCATAGCTCGATCCTGTCACGGCGACCTTCGCGTCATCAGCCCAGCCCTTGGCAACCAGTGCATCTACGCCGCTGATGATATCCAGGACGTCGGCGCCGCCCATGTCGCCTTTGACCGCGCGGGCGAAGGCGTCACCCCTGCCGGTGCTGCCGCGAGGATTGGGCAAGAAGATCGTCCAACCCTGGCTAGCCAGCATCGGCGCCGCACGCGTCCGCGCCATCCAGTGGTTGCCATGAGCGGAAATCGGCCCACCGTGAACATCCACCAGAAGCGGTGTCGCCCCGTTGATATCGCGGGGGCGTATCACCCAGCCCTGCATCTCCAGCCCATCGGGTGCTGTCCAACTGAATGGCTCGACGATGCCGCAAGACGACATTGCCTGCTCTGCGCCAGGCGCGGCCAGCGTTGCTACCTCGCGTAAACCGCCGGCGGACAATTCTGCCAGGAACGGAGCCCGCGCATAGGCTTCCCCTAGATACAGGGACCCGGTTTCGCCTATCGGATATGAGGTCGGGACCCATTCGACATGGGAGAAATCCTTGGAGGCCCAGCTCTCGGTAGCCGCCGAGCGACGGAGATCGTAGTCACCAGCAACCGTTTCGTGGCCGCGGAGACCGGCAAAGTGAATGACGGAGGGCGACCGCCACTCGATCGAAGTCACGTCGGCGCCCTGGCTGTCCAGCACCTCGATCGCTCCATCGCGTGGGTCGAGCAGGCAGAGCTGGCCATAGACGATGCCCCGATCGCTGCAGAACGCCCTTACAAATGCGATCTTGCCACCGCCGGGCGAAGCCCTGACGCAGCCGATCTGGTCGGCCGGCGCGTATTTCGTCGTTGCGACACCCGAGCTTGCATCGACGAGGGAGAGGACTGCCCGATACCAGCTGCCCTCGCTGTGATGGTCGCTGGTGATCGCCGCAATCGAACCGTTGCCGCACCAACTCGCTTCCMACACGTTCAAAGGTGCACCTGTCAGCTGGCGCGGTTCGCCCTCGCCATCCCAGGTCCAGATCGTGCGCCACAGTTCGCCGCCTTCATCGGAGCGAACTTCCGGGATCCATGCTGGCGCATTCGACTTCTGCTTCTGGGCGAAGCCACCATGAATGCCGGCGAGATCGGCGGCCGTGCCCGCCACCACCATCAGCAGCTTCGATCCGTCCGCCGACCAGGCGATCTGCTCGATCCGTCCGGCAACAGTCCGCGCCTTCAGGCAGCGGCCATCCGACCAGATCTCGATCCGGTCGGCAGCAGCATCATCGCCGGCGCAAGCCACCGCCAACTTGTTTTCCTCGGGCGACAATCTGATCTGGCGGGTTTCCCGTTCGTTCAGGCGCTCGACCGCGCCGCCGTACCGTGCAACACGGCAAAGCCTATTGCTTACGCCGTCTTCGAGACCGCGCTCGAAGCTCTGGCCGATGAAGTGGAAATGGGGAGCATTCTCGTGCCCGCACAGCGCGCGGCCGCTGTATATGTGCCCCCCCGGCGCAAGTAGGACTTCGTACAATTTCAAGGTCGCCGTAAACTCTGGCGACGAACGGAAATCTCGCTCCATCGGGCTCCCCCCACTGACCAAATCAGCACCCGCTGAACGCAACTAGCCCACCCTGCCGCACAAGATGCGGCAGGCAGAAACTCTAACGAGCTGGCGAGGTTGCCTCTGCGTTAGCTGGCAACATTACAGGTAAGTCGGCGCCTGTCTATACACATATGTACATTTCTGTGCCATAAAGTTGCGGTAGCCTCGAGCAGGTGAAAATTCTGCCCCACAAGCCTAGGTCCGCCGTATAGAATGGAAGTTAAGAGGGGGAGACCGACTGTGCCAGAAAGAGGACCAAAGCCAGCAGAAGCGGTGCCTGAGGACTCGTCACGCACGACCAAGCAGGACTGGCTCGACCTTGCGATCAGGACCCTGGTCGAAGATGGCATCGACCAGGTCAAGATCCAGGCCATGGCCAAGAAACTCGACGTTTCCCGGTCGAGCTTCTACTGGTTCTTCGAAAGCCTCCAGGACCTGCACGACCAGCTGCTTCAGAACTGGTTGCGCCGGAATACCGACCCGGTGGTCGACCACGCGCTTCGGCCGGCGCCCAGCATCAACCGAGCCATCCTCAATGTGTTCCAGTGCTGGATCGACGATAGCATTTTCGACCCACAACTGGACACTGCCGTTCGGATCTGGGCCCGCCGCGATACGTCAATCCGGACCGTCATCGACGAAGCCGACCGCCGCCGCATCGAAGCGATCACGGCCATGTACCGGCGCTATGGTTACGACCAGGAAAACGCCTTCATACGCGCCCGTGTGCTCTATTTCATGCAGATTGGCCACTACGCGCTCGACGTCGACGAAGCGCTCGACGTCAGGGTCTCACACGTTCCTGCCTATCTTCTGGCATTTAGCGGCCAGGAAGCCGAGCCCAGCGATATCGCCGCCTTCGACGAGTTCATCAGTAGCCTCAAGCGTAGGGGGCATGGCTAGGAATTGAAATTTGGCCATGGGTAGCGCAACTCAGGCATCATCTCCAGCCTGGAGCCCGGGTGGGGCTGGACGGCGCGGGCCAGCCGGCGGATTGATGGCATCAACGTCGCGTTCCAGCGGATTGACCTGACCGCCTCGCGGCGCGAGAGGCAATCGAGGATTGCACCGTCAAGCTGATGYCGACCGCGCCGAGATCRCCCCCAAGGTCTTCACGCGCATCCGCATGCATGTCGTGGTCAGGGGTCGCAGCCTCGCACCGGCCAAGGTCGAGCGGGCCGTCAGCCTGTCAATCGAAAAATATTGTTAGGCATCAGCCATGCTGGCCAAGTCGGCCACGCTGACGCATGACTTCGAGGTCGTCGACACGGCGTCGACGGCGGCTTGAGCTAGCAAACCAGCGGCCGGCCAAGCCGTTCTGTCGACAGGGACGGCCGGCCTGGCCGGAAGACCGCGAGTGGATTGAGCAGTTGACCTACTGCGCATGCACCATTTTGGTCGGCTTCTCCAGGAGGCTGAAGTCCGACCCGTCGCATTTCACATCAGGGTTGGTCGGGCTGAACATCCCCAATGGGTTATCCTTGAACAGCCAGGCATGAAGGTCATAGTGGACGAACTCTTTCGGAATAAGCGGTTCGTGCCCTTCCATCGGCCCCTGGAAGGGTTGGCCGAACAGGCTTGGGCGCTCCTTGGCCGCCGCAAGCGGCACCAGCCACTCGGCCGCCACCAGGCGCAATTTCTTGCCGTCTGGCTCATAGATCAGCACGTTTGGCTTGTTTGGATCGGGCGGGCCCTGCAGCGTGACGTTGACGAAGTGAATCCCCATGGCGCCCTTCGGATAGTCCATGGCCCCGGCGATCTTCTCGCCGCTGTAGTGAACGCATCCCACCGTCGAGAGATAAAGGTCGCGCACGGCTACGTAAGGATCCTGGTATTTCTCCAGCGCCTTGCGCGCAGCGTCGATGTCAGCCTTTTTCGGTTCTTCCGCCAGGGCCGGCGCGGCGCCCCAAAAACCAGCCAGAGCAATGACAGCGCAACTGACGAGACTTGCAGTCCTCATGGCAGTTCCTCCAATTTGTGTTTCGCATAAGCAATACAGACAATCTGGACGACGCCTTGAATGTCGCTCCGTTCGTTGCTCTTTGCAAACGGTCGATGCCGGGCGAGCACGGGAAAGCCCGTCCCTCGCCTTGGGAGCGAGGCGAGCGGTCTATGGTCATCGGACTGATTGACGAGAGTTAGCCATTGCCGTCTCGTGAACGTCCCCGGTCGCGGCTGAAAGGGAGCTTTTAGCAACAAGCCAGTTGAGCCGGGCAGGTACCCATGGCGAGCTAGTGCCAGCCCTGCCGTCAGCGTGCCAAAATCAGCGTTGCAGGTAAAAAGCCTGCCCAACGGAACGCAGTTCCTCAAGCGTTTTGCCTTCGCAACTCCCCGCAGTATCTCCACCTATCTGTTGCGGTTTTCCGGTTAGCGTTATCGTCCCGGCCTGGCCAGCCTGCGAAATATAAACGGCGACTCCATCTGGGCCTATCTTGGATAGATAGAACGCATGATGAACGTCTCCGACTTCACAGTATATCAAGAAGGGGAAATCCGTATACTTTACTTCTGCGGAACGGGCGTCGGAAACTGGAACGACAAGAATGCTCGATACTGTTGCTAGCGAACTAAAAGTTGCGTTTCTAGAAAATCTGCATAGATAAGCAAGTAAAGACTGCCAAGACCCGATATGTGACATTGTCTGGGAACTCCCCTGCTTGCCGTTAAGAATTCCGTCTTGCGAATTGGTTCCTGCGCCGGGGGGCTGCTGTATGGTAGCCAAGCTTCGGCGGGCGGGAGAGTTAGCAATCAACTACCGCACATCGTCTCCATCCCTTACCGGCAGTGCCCCTTGAGTCTCCGCACCTGGCCTTCCCTCAACTGGGTCATGCCGTAGCCACTCCATGAGCAGCACGTAGCCAACGGCCAACAGCACCGGGCCAACAAACAAGCCGAGCAGGCCGTCGGCGAGCATCCCGCCAATGACACCAATGAGAATGACGGGCATCGGAACTTCAAGCCCGCGGCCGAGCATCAATGGCTTGAGCAGATTGTCGCTGAGCCCCGCAATGAGGGTCCAGATTGTAAAGATGATCGCCGGTGTGGTCGGTTCCGTAGCAAGGACATAGGCTATGACAGGTAGCGTCACCAGCACCGCCGGAACCTGCACGACGGCAAACAACAGCACCACGAGCGTCAAAAGTCCGGCTGTCGCAAGGCCCATGGCGAAAAAGCCTACACCGATCAGCAGCGACTGGATGACGGCAACGCCGACCACGCCGATTGCCACGCCACGGATGGTGGCGGCCGTCATTGCAATCAGACGGGGGGCTTGAGCCTTGTTGCCGGTGACACGTTCCAACAGGCGCGTGACAAATTCGATGCAGCCGTTGCCATAGGCGATGAGCACAGCGGCAATTGCGAACGAAAGTATGAATGACAGTTGGCCGGCGGCCAAACCGCCCGCGAACGACGCCAGCGATGCCGCGGGCCCACTGAGCATATCGCCGTATTTGGCAAGCGCCGCCGGCATGTTTGTCTCGACCAGCGCCCATGTCTCGGTCAGTTTCTGGCCGACCATCGGGAGGTCGGCAAGCCATGGGGGTGGCGGCGGCACCGTCAGCTTGCCGTCTTGCAAGTCGGTGACGAACGCCATTATCGAGGTCCCAAGCGCCGTCACCCCTACCACCAGCGGTACCAGCATGATCGCGACGCTGACCAATCCGATCAGCGTCGCCGACCAGCGATTGCCGACCCGGGTGACCAGGCGTCGGTGCAGCGGATACAGCATCACCGCGAGGATCGCCGACCAAAGCAAGATGCCGGTAAAGGGCAATATGATGCGGCTACAGGCAAAGATCAGTAAGGCCACGAGCGCGATCTGAAGTGCTGCGTCGAGCGTCTTCGGGAGCGAAGGCTCGCGTTCGTGGGGCGTCGCGTTCGGGTCCATTGTTGTTCCCCTCTGCCCGGCCACGCTTGGATTTACCAAAGCTCCATGCTTCGGCTGACTATTTACCTATTTCGTTCTTCCTGCAAGACTGTCGCAAGTGCCCGCAAGCAGGCGTACCTCGAAAGACGTAGTCTCAACCTGCCGGGGCGGATTCCTTGGATTGAGCATCGTCGGTGCCCGTTGCGATGGCGAAAGCTGCGGACTAAGTTGCAATTCCAACGCAAGTGCCGACGTCGATGCCAAGGAAAGCATATTAAGCTGCGGCCTCGATCGCCGCGTGATCCAGGGGGGAACGACATGGCGTCGGATGCAACCGGGACCTCTCGTGATCATGCACCCGATACGGTGGGCGCGCCGCTGAAAGAGAAGAACCCGCAGCGCACGATCGCAATTACCGTGCTCCTGCTGGCCCTCCTTATATTCGTCGTGACGATTTTCATGGAGCGGCGCACACCTTCTTCCTCTCAGGCGACAGTCAGTGCCTATGTCGTGGGCGTGGCGCCGGAGGTTACCGGGCGGGTCATTGAGGTGGGCGTGGCCGACAACAGCGCCGTGACGCCCGGCCAGATGCTGTTTCGACTGGACCCGGAACAGTACCGGCTTGCGGTTGCCGAGGCGGAAGCACGCCTTGCAGGGGTAGGTCAGACGATCGGCGCTTCGACAGCGTCCGTCGATGTCGCCCAGGCCCGGGTTGTGGAGACCAAGGCTGTCCGGGTCAACGTCCAGGATCAAGCTACTCGCGCCATGGAACTTGTCAGGCGCGGTATCTACGCCCAGGCGAAGTATGATGAGGCTGCGGCCGCACTGGATCAGGCAGATGCAGGCGTGGATGCAGCCGAAGCCGACCTCGCGCGGGCTCGCGAGGAGCTTGGACCCGCAGGAAAAGACAATCCGCAGTTGAAGGAGGCGCTCGCGACGCTTCAAACCGCTCAGCTTGATCTGCTGCGCACGACGGTTTCAGCGCCGGCGGAAGGCGTCGTCACCAATCTTCAGCTTTCCGTCGGAGGCATGATCAGCGCTGGCGAGAGTGCGATGACCTTCATCGACACCGGCACGATATGGATCACGGCCGCGTTCAAGGAAAACAGCCTTGAGCGGGTTGCCGCCGGCGACCGGGCGGAGGTGCTATTCGATGTTCTTCCTGGTCAGATTTTCGCCGCCACAGTTGAAGGCGTGGGAATGGGGGTGGCTCAGGGAAGCGTCGATCCGGCGACGGGCCTGCCGAAGCTTTCCACAGACACTGGATGGGTGAGGACGCCACAGAGCTTTCCCATCCGCCTGATTTTGGACGAAGGGCGGCCCAAGGGCGTGCGGTACGGCTCGCAGGCAAACGTCGTCATCTACACCGGAGACCATCCGGTCACCAACGCGCTCGGCAGCATCTGGATCCGAATTCTGTCGATCCTTACCTATGTCAGCTGACGCGCATCTTACCTACGAGGAGGGCCTCGTTAATGTAAAACGCAAGGGTCTGCGCATAGCCCTTGCCGTTGCGGTCGGCTTTACCTGGCTGGTCTATTCGGGGGCCATCATCCCCTTCCTTGGGCCATTGTTTGCGGCACAGTTTCTGATCTCCAGTTCACGCCCCATGCCTGTGAAAAAGGGGTTGGCAGTCGCAGCGTTCATTCTTGTCGTCGGGGCACTTCTGCAATTCGTGGCCGTTCTCACCGGCGACCGGCCACCGGTTCTGCTGCTGCTGCTCGGGCTGATTTACTTTGGATGTTTCTACCAGCAGGCGAACGGCAAGGGCGGACCCACGATCTTTCTCGTCCTGGTCATTGCGGTCATGGTGCCGCTCCTCACAATTTTGAACGAAGATCTCAGTGACACCATTCTGACGATCCTGGTTCAAAGTGTGGTGACCGGCATGCTGTTGATGTGGGGGGCCTATTCCCTGATTCCAGACAGAGGCAGCCCCGCTCCTGAGGCCGTGACGGCGACGACATATCCGCGCGCGGCGCGGTACGCTACGGCAAACACCGCCATACTGCTGATCGCTGTGGTTGCCTGTCTGACACGCGAAGAACTGGCGACGGCGATTGTCATTCCGATAACAGTGGTGTCGCTGCTTTCGCAATTCGACACCGCGGCCAGCACACGTGCAGCCTTGGGGCTCGTCATAACCAACATCACTGGAGGCGTGGCCGCGTCGGTCGCATTCGGGCTGCTTCAAGTGCGGCCGTCCCTCCTTTTCCTCTTTCTATTGGTACTGCTGGCCGGCTTGGTGTTTGGCGGTCGTGCCGCGTTGCGTGAACCGTCCGCCAAGCTTTACGCAGGCGCACTGACCATCTTCCTTCTCGTATTCGGAACAGGCGTATCTCCGCTTCCGGGGTCTGCAGCCGATTCCTTTTCCACGCGGGTCGCCTACATCCTGGCGGCCATCGCCTATGCGATCTTCATGACAACGTTGCTTTGGCCTCGGCCGGAAGGCACTCGCGACTAGACGCTCGTCACGCTTGTCGGTCAGCAGGAATTTTGTCTTGGTGGGGGATCTCGAACGCGGTGCCGCTAGGCCGCCCGCAGCGGCACTTGGACGTCGGCGCAAAAGCTAGGCCCAAGGGCAACGCGCGCCAGCCATTATTTTGTTTCTATTCTTTTATTTGCGAGACCGCGCCCGGCACTTTGCAAGCCCATGCCGGGCGCGACTCCCTTCTGTACGGCATAGGCGCCGGCGAGAAGGATATTGCTATTTGTAGATCGGTGCCGGTTCGACAACAGGCGGAGGAGCCTTTCCTTTGCCTTTGCCAATGGTACCGCAGGCACTCAATCCCGCGACCGAGAACATCGCGACCAGTACGATCAGAATCTTCTTCATTTCAGTCCTCTCC
>NZ_JBFUIP010000121.1:0-17485 GCF_056401815.1 Aminobacter sp. P4_D5
CGTCTTGGCCGTGGTCGCATCAGATTTATTGTGCAACGAGCAAACCAATCTCGGGAACCTCTATATCCGCTGAGACAACGGCGCTTGTCTTGGACAGCACTACTATTGTCCGCCAACGAACAATTCCGTAAACTATTGAAACTATTGCATATAATTGTCAGAAGATATAGTGTCGCAAGGAAACTTGTCGGAGCAAGTGGGGATGTCGGAAAAGGCTAAATTTTCGCAAAGCGATCTATCTCCGCAACTCAGCGAAAAAGCAAACGTCAGCCCGGTTTCGTGCGCTAAAATTATCCTTCGAAGATACTGCCCAATTGATTGCGAAAGACCTTGTGCTGTGCCAAAAAAAATCGTCCTCTCATCTGAAGCCTTACCGCCGGGTTTGAACGATCCGACCGATTCAAACTGTGGCGCGACATTCGTATCGCCTAGATTGCTTCAACTGTCTTTCTTGCGTCTTTCGCGCCAATTGATCATCCCCACGAGAGATTTGAACGGCGATGATTTCACGCCTGCGGCCGGGGGGCTAAACGCATGCTGACGCTCTATGCGTTGAAGCCGGCATTCCAGGCGATACTTCGTCCACTGGTCAATTGGCTGGCCGCGATGGGCATGACCGCCAACCAGGTGACTGTACTGGCGGCCGCACTGTCGATAGTCACCGGTCTGCTCACTGCGGCCTTTCCCGAAAAAGGTTCGGTGTTCTTACTGATGCCGGTCGTGCTGTTAGTGCGCATGGCGCTAAACGCCGTTGATGGCATGCTGGCGCGCGAACATGGCCAGGCATCGACGCTTGGCATGTATCTCAATGAGCTGTGCGACGTGGCATCGGATCTGGCGCTGATCCTGGCCTTTGCAGCGGTGCCCGCCTTCGCGCCGTGGGGTGTCGTCGCCTTCGCCATTTCGGCCGTTCTGGCGGAGTTTGCGGGCGTGCTCGGCATCGCCGCCGGCGCGCCCCGCAACTATGCCGGGCCCTTTGGCAAGAGCGACCGGGCGCTCGCTTTGGGCGTCATCTCCGTGCTGGTCGCCAGCGGCCTGTGGGTCCAGCCGATCGCTGCTTGGGTATTTCCCACCATGGCGATCCTGTCGATAATAACCGCTATCAACCGCATCCGGGCCGGCCTCGCTGCGGCGACCATCTGAATGCAGGAATCCTCAGTTCTCGAAGGCCAACCGATGCTGCACGAAAAGTCTTCCGCCATGGTGTCGTCGCCAGACAGCCCACGCAGCGTGGTTGAGCGAATATTCGCTTCGCATGACGGCACCGAACTCTTCTTTCGCTATTGGCCGGCGGTGTCGGCATCCCCGAAAGGAGCGATCGTTCTGTTTCATCGCGGCCACGAACATGGTGGCCGCACGGCTCATCTTGTCGATGAACTGCGTATGCCCGATTATGCGTTCTACGCTTGGGATGCGCGCGGCAATGGCCGCTCGTCCGGGGAGCGCGGCTATGCTCCATCCTTTGCAACACTTGTGCGCGACATTGATTGCTTTATCCGCGAGATCGCCGACAAGGACGGATTTGCTGTGCAGGATGTTGCGCTGATCGCCCAGTCCTTCGGCGCTGTTCTGGCAGCCGCCTGGGTCCACGACTATGCGCCGAAGCTGCGCGTCATGGTGTTGGCGTCGCCGGCGTTTTCGGTCAAGCTCTACGTGCCTCTTGCCAGACCCGGCATTGCGTTGTGGCAGAAGATCAAGGGTCGGTTCTTCGTCAATTCTTACGTCAAGGCGAAGCTGTTGACCCACGATCCTGCGCGCATCGCCTCCTTTGAGACTGATGTGCTGATCACCCGGCCGATCGCCTCGAACATCCTGCTCGAGCTCTATGAGCATGCGGCGCGCATCGTCGCCGACGCGCGGGCCATCACAGTGCCAACGCAAGTCCTGATCTCGGGCAGCGATTGGGTAGTGCGCCAAGGCCCGCAACAAGAGTTCTTCGTCAATCTCGGCAGCCGGACCAAGGAGCGGCATGTGCTTGCCGGCTTCTTCCACGACACGCTGGGCGAGCGCGACCGGGCAATCGCGCTTGATCTGATCCGGCCGTTCATCGAACGGCAATTCGAGACAACTCGGAAGGGGGCAGATCTCACGGGCGCCGATCTGTCCGGTTATACCCGCGACGAGGCGGACAGACTTGCCTCGCCACTCGAAACGCTGTCCCCCAAAGGGCTCTATTGGGCGATCTCACGCGCATCGATCCGCGTGGGATCGTGGTTTTCAACTGGCATGAAGATCGGAATGGCGACTGGTTTCGATTCCGGCTCGACGCTCGACTATGTCTACGAAGACAAAGCGCGGGGCGTAGGTTTTGTCGGACGCCTGGTCGATCGGATATTCCTCGATGCGATCGGCTGGCGCGGCATTCGCCAGCGCAAGCTTCATCTGGAGGAGTTGGTCGGAAGCTCAGTGGCGACTTTGAAAGCGGCCGGCCGGCCGGTGAATATGATCGACATCGCCGCAGGCCACGGCCGCTATGTCATAGACGCCATCGAAAAATGCCCTGATCGACCGGCGAGCGTTCGCCTACAGGACTATTCGGAACTCAACGTTTCGCTCGGCCTCAAGCTGATCGCCGAAAGGAGGCTGCCCTCCAGCGTGTCGTTTCATCAGGCCGACGCCTTTGATGCCGGTATGCTTGCCGCGCTTGATCCGGCCCCTGACTTGGCGATCGTATCCGGCCTCTACGAGTTGTTCTCCGAAAACGCCATCATCGCGCGTTCGCTTGGCGGACTGGCGAAATCCATGCAATCCGGCAGCATGCTCATCTACACCAACCAGCCCTGGCATCCGCAACTCGAGATGATCGCCCGTTGTCTCACTTCGCATCGCGGTGGCCAGGCGTGGGTGATGCGCCGGCGCACCCAGGCCGAAATGGACCAACTCGTCGAAACGGCCGGCTTCGAAAAGCTGGACCAGCGCATCGACCCGTGGGGCATCTTTACCGTTTCGACGRCGCGGCGCATCTGAGAGCAACAATGACTCTGAAGCTTTCACAGATCGCGCGCGCCGAGCCTCATTCCAAGGTGATCCTGAGGGCTGTGCTCTGGCTTGGCTTTCTCGCGCCATTCTTCTACCTCACCTACGGTTTCGCCAACTGGCTGACGTCGCGGCGTGATGATGTCGGCAGCATCGTCCTGTCGTGGGAACACTATGTTCCCTTCCTCGCCTGGACCATCGTTCCCTATTGGTCGATCAACCTGTTTTATGGCCTGTCGCTGCTGCTGAATGATACCAAGCGCGGGGTTGATCGACTGGCAGGTCGTTACCTGACCGCGCAGATCGTCGCAGTTATCTGCTTCATCCTGTTTCCGCTGACCGCAACTTTTGTCCGCCCTGAAACCAGCGGCCTGCCAGGTTTCCTGTTCGACATACTCGGCGGTTTCGACAAGCCATTCAACCAGGCGCCGTCGCTGCACATCGCGCTTTTGGTGATCATCTGGGATCATTGGCGCCAGCGTCTTGGCGGCCTCCTGAAATATACTTGGTACCTCTGGTGCTTGCTTATAGGTCTGTCGGTGCTGACMACYTGGCARCACCATTTCATCGACATTCCGACSGGCGCGCTGCTTGGCTTTTTCGCCCTATGGCTGTTTCCGCAGGGGGGTGAGCTGCCATTCGCCGGCGCCCGGCTTTCCAGCGATCCAAAAGCCCGGAAGCTTGCTTTTTTCTATGGTGCAGGGTCGGTCATGGCCGTCTGGGCTGCGTTGGCGGGTCCGTCTGTTTCTGAGCTCCTTCTTGTCCTTTTGTGGCCGGCACTTGCGCTGGCAATTGTCGGCTTCGGCTATGCGGCGGCAGGACCGCGCGTATTCCAAAAGACCTTCGACGGAAGCGTCTCGCTGGCGAGCCGCGTTCTCTTGCTGCCCTATCGCTTGGGCGCAAAGTTGAGTGTCTGGGGCTGGACGCGCAAGCTAGCACCAAATGTGGCGATCGCTGACGGCATATTCGTTGGGCAATTTCCGACGGTCGTGGAAGCGAACGGCTTCGCCACGGTGATCGACCTCGCTGCCGAATTCGAAAAACCCGAGGGCATCACCAGCAATTGGATCAGCATCCCCATTATCGATCTGCTGCCGCCGTCAGTGGCCAACTCCCGACAGGCGGTGGAGGCCATCAAGAACGCGCAGCGGACTGGTACGGTTCTGGTTTGCTGCGCGCTTGGTTTTCAGCGCAGCGCCGGCATTGTAGCCACATGGCTTGTGTTTACTGGACGGGCGAAAACCCGCGCCGAGGCGCAGCAAATATTGAGGCAAGCCGGCCGACCGGTTCACTTTGCCGGAGAGCCTAGATGAGTGGTAAGGGCCATCGCGACCACGCTGAGGGTTTGGCCCGGCGATTACTCGTCCAATCGGCATGGCCAGCGGCGATGATTGCAACTGTTGCCATCGCGGCACCCTGCATGGCCCACTATTTCGCAGCGACACTTCCCGTTTCGGTTTCATGGGCCGCCCCGATCATGGCGACAGCAAGCGGCTTTGTTACCCTTGTGCTGTCGGCGATCATCCTGTTCGACGCGCTTTTGTTTCGGTTGATCGCGAGCCATGATCATGAGTCTGAGGCAGGAGCCGCCGTGGACGACATTCTCGTCCGCATGCGCCTGAAATCCTCACCGGCCCCTAACCGTTCACTTGCCGAGCGCATCGTGGGCACGAACCGCCTGATCCTCAAGCAACGCTTGTCGCTTGCATTGTTCATCGCCGCTGCGGCGGTCGCTGTTTTTGGTGTGCGCAGTTGAACCAGACGTAGACATGAGCAGAGTTCGCACCGCAATGTTGAGCCTCATGCGCACGGCGACCTCGGTCGGCCTGTCGGCGCTCGCCTGGATCGTCACCGGAGTGCGGCCAATTTGGAGCGGCAGCGAGCCGTCGGACCGGCAACGGATCTACTTCGCCAACCACGCGAGCCACGGAGATTTTATTTTGTTGTCGGCCTGCCTAAGTGAAAGCAGGCGCGCCCGAACACGCGCCATCGCTGCGGCGGAATATTGGGGCAAGTCGCGGTTGCGCCGCTTCATCGCCGAAGACATGCTGTCTTCGGTGCTTATTCATCGTGGATGGACAGAGCCTCGCAAGAACCCGATCTCGATCATGCTTTCGGCGCTCGAACAGGGCGATTCCCTGATCATCTTCCCAGAAGGCACGCGAAACATGACCGATGAGCCGCTACTGCCGTTCCRCTCGGGGCTCTACAACCTCGCCATTGCCCGGCCCGACGTCGAACTCATTCCCTGCTGGATCGAGAACATGTCCCGCGTTCTGCCGAAAGGCCAGTTTCTTCCAGTGCCGTTGCTATGCCGCGTCGTGTTCGGCGCACCGGTTGCCGTGGCTATGGGCGAGGAGCGCCGCGCCTTCCTCAAACGTGCCCGTGGCGCACTGCTTGCCCTCAATCCTCGCGCGCCGCGAGACGATCAATGAGCCCCGAGACAAGCCTGCTCGGTGCCGGGCTGTTTGCGGTGCTGGTCACGGCGAGTGCTGCCGCTGCGTTCTTGAGCTACCGCGCCGAACAACCGCTGAGCCCAACGCTGGTTAACCTCAACCAGCGCATACTGGCCTGGTGGGTGATGGTCGCCCTGATCGAGATTGCCTTCTTCTTCGGCAAAGGTGGAATGATCGCACTTTTTTCCTTCATCTCTTTTGCGGCGCTGCGCGAATTCGCAACGCTGACCCATTCCCGGCGCAGCGACCATTGGGTGCTGCTCGGCATGTTCGGCATCATCATTCCGGTGCAATACTGGCTGGTCTGGACCGCTTGGTACGGTCTGTTCACGATCTTCATCCCGGTCTACTGCTTCCTCCTCATGCCGGCGATCACGGCGCTGCATGGGGATACCGAACGCTTTCTGGAGCGGGTTGCAGCTCAGCAATGGGCCATCATGATCGCCGTGTATTGCGTTAGCCACGTGCCGGCTTTGCTGACACTCGACGTGGCGCAGTTTGAAGGGCGCAATCTTTTGCTCATTGCCTTCCTGATCCTCACGGTGCAGGGCAGCGACGTGCTGCAGTATATTTTCGGCAAACTTTTCGGCAAACACCGCTTTTCGCCGACAGTTTCGCCATCGAAAACCTGGGAAGGGTTGATTGGCGGGCTGGCCGCGGCGAGCCTGCTGGGTGCGTTGCTGTCGTTCCTGACGCCGTTCTCTCCGCTTCAGGCGTCGGGTGTCGCCTTGGTTACTTGTTTCATGGGTTTCCTGGGCGGGCTTGTCGCATCGGCCATCAAGCGCGATCAGGGTGTGAAGGACTGGGGGCACCTAATCGAAGGCCATGGGGGCATGATGGACAGGGCCGACAGCTTGGTCTTTGCCGCCCCGGTCTTTTTCCACATGGTGCGATATTTCTGGACCGTCTGACCGCCTTTGCGCGTCTCTTGGAACGCCGAACTGCTATCGTCAGTCTGAGTATCAGGCCAGCTTGAAGCCACAACACGGTGAGACGGTCACCTGAGATGGAGAGCGGCCAAGGCCGATGTGCAAGAAGACAGCGAACTGAGGCTGGCCTGTCATTCTAGTCCACAATGCCGCTCGGCGGCCGCGCCTGAAGATCCATGCTGGTCTGTCAAATCTGCCTTGCCTCATCGGCCGTAAGTGCATGCTCTCGCGTGCCGGAAACGATGATCTCCAGCACCTCATGCTCGTCGGTGTTGTTGATGTAGCGGTCGCCGACGTTCTCCCCACGTTTCAGCACCATCACGCGGTCGCCGACAGCGAAGATGTCGACAAGACGGTGTGAGATGATGATCTGGGCGACGCCTTGCTTCTTCAGCTCCAGCATGGTCTCGAGCAGGCGCTCGGTGGCCATCACCGAGAGGTTGGCTGTCGGCTCGTCGAGGACCACGACGCGCGGCTGGAACGAGATCGCACGCGCAATCGCCACGGATTGCTGGCGCCCGCCCGAGAGGCTCTCGACCTTCTGGTAGACGGAGTTCACATCGACCTTGAGCCGCTTCAATACGTTGTTGGCCTCCGCGTACATTTTGCGCCGATTGACAAAAAGACCCTTGAGCGGCCAGCGGCCAAGAAAGATGTTCTGGCCGACGTCCATGTTGCCGCAGAGCGCGAAGTCCTGGTAGATCATCTCGATGCCGGCGCTGCGGCTCTCATGCGGGCTCTTGAAATGCACCGGTTCGCCAGCGACCGAGATTTCGCCAGCGTCACGCTGGTAGGCGCCGGTCAGAATCTTCATCAGCGTCGATTTGCCGGCTGAATTGTCGCCGACCAGCCCAAGGATCTCCCCCGGATAAAGCACCAGGTCGACGTTGCGGAGCGCCTGCACCGCACCGAAGGCCTTTTCGATGCCCCGCATTTCCACGATCGGTGCGTCGGCTTCAGCCATGGGGGGGCTCCGATGTTCGCTTGCGTTGCGCCAGGCGGGTCCGCAGGCGACCGAAAATGTTTGCCTGGCGCACCCAAATGTCGATGAGCACGGCGACGATGAGAATGCCGCCGATGAAGACGTTGATCCAGTGCTGCGGCATGGTGAAGCCCTGAACGTTGAGCTGCAGCAGAGCCCGGACAAGAGTAATCACGGCAGCGCCGGATAGCGCGCCGACGATCGTACCGTAGCCGCCGAAGATCGACCCGCCTCCGATGATCACTGCGGCGATAGCGTCGAGTTCGCGGAACTGGCCGGCAACCGGGTTGAAGCTGCGGAAGTAGGCGATGTTGATGATACCGGCCATGGAGGCGCAAAGTGCGGCCAGCATGAATGAAAAGAAGCGCACCCGGCCGGTGTTGATGCCGGCATAGGCGGYGGCGCGGATGTTGCCTCCGGTCGCGTAGACCTTCTGTCCGAATGGCGTGTAGGCGAGGACGACGCCGGCGATGAGGGCGACGAGCAGCATCCAAAGGGTCTGGACACTGACCACCTCTGCAACCGTGCGGACGATTCCGTCGGGCAGGGAAACGCGGAAATGCTGAAAAATGTCGTTCACCTTGCGTCCGAGCAGGTTGTAGGTCTCGGACCAACCTGTCAGTTGCTGGCCAGCGACAAACCAGGCAGCAAGGCCGCGGGCGATGTAAAACATCCCAAGCGTGGCGATAAAGGCAGGCAGCTTGAAGCCGACCGTGACGACCGCGTTGATAAGGCCGGCGGCCATTCCCGCAAGCAGGCCCATCGTGACAGCTGTGAACGGGTCGGCGCCGAGAACCTTCAGGAAATAGGCAGCGGTGCTGCCTGCAAGCGCAAGCACCGCCCCGACAGAGAGGTCAATATCGCCGGCCGCGATGACGTAGGTGAGACCGATCGTGATCAGGGCGAGTTCTGTGTAGTTGAGCAGGATCGCGAAGGTGTTGGACAGGTTCCACCAATAATCTGGTCTGAGAAGGAGACCTATCAGCCAAAGCACCGCGGTGAGCATGAGCGCCAGCGCGTCGCGCCGGGCGAGGAACTTGCCCATCCTGGTGTTGGACAGCACCATGTCGGCTGCCATCGCGCCCTTGGTCTGGACGCCCTCGAGCGCAACGCCTCCAATCTCGAAGGCAGGTGGCGGCGGCCGGCCACGCAGCCATGCCCAGAGCCGTCCAGCAATCTGGCGGCGAACCAAGTAGGGCTCGATGAGCACTGCTGTGACGAGAAGGAGGCCAAGGAAGACCAGCACCGCCCCTGCCGGCAGCGTGTACTTGGCACTAACCGCAATTTCTTCGCCGTCGATCACGATCAGACGGGTGATCGGCCAACCTTCGCGCAACACCTTGTCGATCAGGACGACGACCGCGGCGCCGAGGCACGACCCGAACACGCGGCCGCGTCCGCCCAAGATAGACGCGCCGCCGATGACGACCGAAGCGATGACGGTGAGTTCCCAGCTGACGCCGTAGAGCGGCGTTACGCCCTTGTCCTGCGCGGCCGATAGCAGCGCCGCAATCGTCGCGCAAAGCGAGGAGATCAGGTAGCCGCGGATGCGCACCCAGCGTGTGGGAATGCCGGCATAGACGGCCGCCTGTTCGTTGCCTCCGGTGGCGAATGTCTCGTAGCCCCAGCGGGTCTTGGCAAGCACGTAGGCGCCCACTACCGCGACGATGCCGAAGACCAGGATCTGGTTGTTAAAGCCCAGGATATTGGTTTCGCCCAGGCTGAAGAAAAGCGGATGGTCCTTCGCCTTGTCGGAATAATATATGGCCTGGCCATGCGTCAGCGCGAGGACGAAGCCGCGGCCAATGAACAGGATCGTCAGCGTGGCGATGAAAGCCGGCGCCTTCAGGACGGTAACCAGCACGCCGTTGACGAGCCCGATCGCCGTGCCCAGGAGCACGCACAGGAGCACCGATGTGACGATGCCAAAATCGAGAAAACTCGGCGCAAATAGCCTGGCGAAGACCACGGCTACCAGGCCGTATGTGGAGCCGACCGAAAGATCGAGGTCCTTGTTGACGATGACGAAGGTCATTCCGACCGCGATGATGGCCACCCGCGAGGTGTCACGCAGCAGCGCGTGAAGAGCCTCGGTTGAGCCGAAGAAGGTCGGATTCACAACGGCGCCGCCCAAATAAAGAAGCGCAAGAAACAGCAGCAGCCCGACCTCCCAGCCGCCGGCGAGCTGGGAAGGCGCACGGCCAAGCGATGCCCTCGTGGTGAGTTCCATAGGTCCTACCACTCGATCATTGTCATCACATGGTGGGAAGGTTTGCGCCCTCCCCGATTGCAGATGCTTCGAGCGAAAAATCAGTTCTCGAAACGCTTGCCGACTTTTGCGACCGTATCCTTCGTCACCAATTGCGCGCGCGTGTCGAGATTGGCGGCCGAGATGCCACGATCAATCTGCAGATATAGCTGCATGACCGGCCAGAAGCCCTGCAGGAACGGTTGCTGCCCAAGCGAGCCGGTAAGGTTGCCGGCAGCGATGCCTTCCTGCTGTGCCGGGCCAAGGTCGAAACCAAAGGCGCAAATCTTGCCGCTCAAACCGGCCTGAGTCACCGCCTTGACCAGCGGCGGGGTGAATACGTTGTTGGCCGTGAAGGCGCCGACAACATCACCACGCGACTCGAAGAGCGAAACGAGCGCGTTGACCGGATCGTTCGGATTGGTGTCGATGCCGACATTCTCCGGTCCGGCGTCGACCTTGAAGCCATCGAGCTTGCCGGCATCCTTCAGCGTCTTGACGATGGCATTGAAGGCGGCGGTGACGCGGTTGTTCACCTCTATATTGCCCATCGCCGTCGATGACGGCAGCACGATCGAGCCGCTCGTCTTGCCGCTATCGAGCACGCATTTTGCAAGCGCCTCGCCGCCGATTGCAGCAGCGGACGCGTCTTGACCGGTATGGCTGATGGCGCTGCGGTTGAGGATCGTGCCGTCAAAGGAATTTGTCGTGGCAATCGGGATGCCCGCTGCCTCGGCGGCTTTGACGATATCGTTATAGGCACCGACCTGCGGTGTCGTCATGATGATGCCGTCGATGGTAGGATCCTGAACGATCTGGTTCAGGATTTCGATTTCGCGGGCAGGATCGTCGACCGGTGATTCCGAGCCGAGCAGCAGGATCTTGGCGCCAATCATATTGCCGGCGACGGTCGCACCGACATAGACCGGATCGAAGAAGCCATTGCCGGCCGTGTGTGTCACCAAAGCGAAAGTGAGGTGACCATCGGCCGAATGGAAGTCCTTAGTACCGGGGGCCTCCTTTGCTGCTTCTTCGAAGCCATAACCGCCGACAGCTTTTTCGACACTGCCGGACTGTGCGAAGGCATAGGGAACGCAATGCATCAACGCCGCGGCGCATACCGCGAGCGGGAAAATACGTTTCATGATTTTCCTCCCTTGCAACCAACGGTCGGAAGCCGTTCGGACGCACTAAATCAAGGGATTCCGGGTGCTTCCTCCCGCCCGGCTATCCTCTGCCCAAAGCCTGTCCAGGTAAATAGCTTCCACGTGTACCGGCGAGTTGTTTCGGAACTCCATTGCATTGCCCTGCTTCGCTTGCTGACTTTCGGACGTCACTAATGTCGCCAATTCGGCAGCAGCCGGGTGGCCGTAGATGCCGGCGGACGGTTCGGCATCACTATCATTCCCAAAATATGCGAAGGGAGAGGCAGGTTAGTCTGATGCGCAATCTTGCCGTGCGCGAGGTTGACAAGTGCGCGACCCGACGTCCAAAGGGGCGGCAATATGGTCGTTCGTCCGCAGCGATCACGCCGGCACCTACAATTGCGGCACACTACCGGCAGAAGATCTCGCCTGCGCGTTCATGGCAAGATAGAGCTCAGTATCAACGCTGGGCCTCAAGTCGACGCCAGCAAGTGTTACTAGGCGATAGACCATCCACCATCGACCAGCATATTGGCTCCGGTCACCAGCGAGGCGGCGGGAGAAGCAAGGAAGACGACCATCCCAGCAACGTCGATCGGGTCACCAATCCGGCCGAGAGGAATGTGCTTCAATACGTGCTGGTGGAATTTAGGATCCGCGAGGCTGGGCCTTGTTCCGTCGGTCCACACAAAGGTCGGCGCCACAGAGTTGACGGTGATGTTGTATGGCGCCCATTCCAGGGCAAGGCAACGTGTAAGGTGATTGATCGCCGCCTTGGTCATACAGTAGATTGCCTCGCCCTTGAGGACTACGCTCCCCGCCTGCGAGCTTATGTTGATAATCCTCCCGGACTTCTGCGCAATCATCAGCCTGCCAACTGCCTGGGTGACGAAGAACGTACCCTTGAGATTGATGTTGACCGTGAAGTCGAAGTCGTTCTCGTTCACATTTTCGGCTAGATTTTCCGGGCTGACGCCGACATTGTTGACCAACACGTCGATGCGTCCGAACTCAGCATGAGCACGAGCAACCGCGTCCTGTATCGTGGCCAAATCTGCCAGGTCCATCGAAACCGCGAGGGCACGCCGACCAAAGCTTTCGATTGTTGATACGAGCTCAAGACAATCGGCAGGGTTGCGAACGCCAAGGACGACGTCGGCGCCCATGGCTGCACAGGCACAAGCGCATGCCTTTCCGATGCCGCGTGATGCACCCGTCACCAGAACAATCCGGCCTTCAAGATCAAATTTCGGCGTGAAATCGCTTTTCATGATCATTGCTCCAGGTTCGTTGTTTTGCGAACTGCGGCCACAGGCTAAACCACTGCGCGGTCCATTGCATGTGCTGGTCGACAGCACCGGCCTGCAGATCTACGGTGCCGGCCAGTGGCTGGAAGAAAAGCATGGTGCCAAATCCCGCCGCACGTGGTGCAAGCTGCATATGGCCCTGGATGCCGACAACGGCGAGATCATTGCTCATACGTTGACAGATCAGGACACAGGCGACGCCTCGCAGGTGGAGCCGTTGCTCGACCAGATCGACGGCCAGATCGGCCTGTTCATCGCCGACGGCGCCTATGATGGCGACCCTATCTACAACGCCGTCTTGCGGCACAGCGCCGAAGCCCGGATCGTCATTCCACCACGCTCGAACGCAGTGGAACGGATCGACACCGAACCACCCGGCCACAGAGACGATCACATAGCGTCGATCAATAGAGATGGCCGCATGAAGTGGCAGGCGTCCACCGGCTACGGCAAGAGGGCACTGATCGAGACCGCCATCGGGCGATACAAGGGAAGTATCGCAGGGCGCTTGAAGGCCCGCTCCTTCCCGGCCCAGCAGACGGAGGTCGCCATCGGATGCGCCGTTTTCAACCGCATGCTCGCCTGTGCACGCCCGAAGTCCGTTCGTTGCAAGGCGAAAACGAAATGACGAGCGCCATCATAGACTTAATTGTGGCCAACAACGGATCCAAGCACCAACGCCCCGAGACAACCTATTGAGATTCCACAGCTAGTCGCTGCGGAAGGCGCGACTGGCCTGGTCGGTCAGCGGCTTGAACAAATAAGACAGCACCGTGCGATCGGTGGTTTTAAGAAACACCTCCGCCGGCATGCCGGGCTTGAGTTCAAGTGGGCCTGCCTGTTCGAGGCTCTTCGCCGACAAGCCAATGCGAATGGCGTAGTAGGAGACGCCAGCTTTGGGATCCTCGATCATATCGGGCGAGATCCGGTCGACTGTGCCGTCCACTTCCGGCGTGGTCTGCTGGCTGAACGCCGACAGGCGAAGCGTTACCGGCTGCCCGATGCGGATCTGGTCAATGTCCTGTGGCGCGACCCGCGCCTCGACTACCAGCGCGTCCGCCGTCGGCACGATCTGCATGATCGCCTCGCCCGGCGTGATGACGCCGCCAACCGTGTGGATGGCCAACTGGTGGACCCGGCCCGACTGTGGCGCGCGAATGTCAATCTGCTTCAGCGATTGCTCGGCGGCCACCTGCCGCTCCTTCATCTCGCTTGCCTTGGCGTCGATCTCGCGCAATTCGCCGGCCACTTCGCTGCGCATATCTTGGCCGATCTGGATGATGGCAAGTTCTGTTTCGCTGATCCGCCCGCGTGTCTGCGCGGCCGCCGCGGTCAGTTGGCCGTCTTCGCCGGCGAGCTGTGCCTGGGCGCGCTGGCGCTCGGCCAGCCGTGACATCGGAACGAGCTTCTTTTGCCAAAGCTGGTTGATGCTATCCAGCTCGACCTTGGTCAGCAAAATTTCCTGCTGCTTGCTCTTCTGCTGGGCTTCGAGGCCAGCGATCTCCTGGCGGAACTGGGCGATGCGTTCGCGTAGCTGCGAGACCTGGCCGTCGCGTGCCTGCCGCCTCAGCGCAAACACCTTGTTTTCGCCCTCGATCAACTGCCTGACACGAGGATCGAACGCTCGCGTGGCCAGTTCTGCAGGATAGTTGACTGCTTCGGCGCCATCGCGCTCGGCGGTCAGCCGAGCCCGCCGTGCGGTGAGTTCGTCCAGACTACTGTCAACTATGGCGAGATTGGCGCGCGCCACCGTGTCGTCGAGGCGTGCCAATACATCGCCGGCCGCAACCACGCTGCCGTTTTGCACATTCAGTGCGCCGACGACACCACCTTGTGGATGCTGAACCGATTTGACGTTGGAATCGACAGCCAGATGACCGGCTGCCACGACCGCGCCAGACAGATTGCTGGTGGCTGCCCAAAGGCCGAGGCCRCCGACAAGCACCAGTGCGGCAATCGTCCCCAGCCTCACATTTCGGCGTATGGCATGACGCAGTCTCTGTTGTTGTGGGGAGGCCCCGGCGATCGGCTGGGCACCACTGTCGAGGAGTGAAATGGCTTTCGCCTTGGCTGAAAGCGTAAGTTCCTTCACCACCCGCAGTCGGTGCGTGGAAAATTGGTTCGTTACGAGTGTCATCGTCAGCCCGCCGTTCCCACAGCATGCAGCGGTACGGGTACCGGCTGGAGTGCATGTCGCGCGATCTCGTTCTTCGGTCCAAAAGCTTGCTGCTTTCCACCGCCGAGAACCAGCAGATGATCGAGCGCTGCAAGTACGCTCGGCCGATGTGCGACCACGATCACGATGCCGCCACGCGCCTTGATGTGTTCTATGGCTTGCGTCAACGCCTGGTCGCCCGCCGCATCGAGGTTGGAATTGGGTTCGTCGAGCACGACCAGGAACGGATCGCGGAACAGCGCGCGTGCCAGTGCCACCCGCTGGCGCTGGCCGGCGGAAAGTGCGGCGCCGTTTTCGCCGATTTCCGTCTGGTAGCCTTCGGGCAGGCGCAGGATCATTTCATGCACGCCGGCCACCGTCGCCGCAGCGATGATTGCTTCAGGGGGCGCATTATCGTCGAAGCGCGAGATGTTTTGGCCGACCGTGCCAGCAAATAGTTCCACGTCCTGCGGCAGATAACCGATATGGCGGCCGAGCAACTGCGCCGGCCACTGCTCGAGTGCTGCGCCATCGAGCCGGATCTTGCCGCGCATCAGCGGCCAGACGCCGACGAGCGCACGTGCAAGTGAAGATTTTCCCGAGCCGCTCGGCCCGATGACACCGACACCCGATCCAGCGCGGATCGAGAACTCGACGTCCTGCACGACAAGCCGTCGATCGCCGGGGGCCACGACGCTGATGAATTCGACCGCGAGTTCCGAGGCAGGTGCCGGCAGCTCCATGCCGCCTTCGGAGACGGGAAGTGCTTTGAACAGTTCATCAAGTCGCCGCCAGCTTTGCCGGGCGTTGAGAAAGCTTTTCCAGTGCGCGATGGCAAGTTCGATGGGCGCAAGCGCCCGCGAGGTGAGAATGGAACTGGCGATGATGATGCCCGGCGTCGCCTGCTGGTAGATGACCAGATAAGCGCCGAGCGCCAGCACCATCGATTGCAGCATCATGCGCAGAATGCGCGACACGGCGCCAAGACCACCGGTCAGGTCGCTGGCGCGTTCCTGTGCCTCGCGGAAATCACCGTTGGCCTGGTTCCAGCGCTTCGCAAGGTTCTCGCTCATGCCCATCGCCGTCAGCACCTCGGCGTTGCGCGCGCCGGCCTGAGCGATCGCGCTCCGCCTTGCGCTGAAGCCTGACATCGATTTCGTCGGCACGCGCACCAGCCGGTCGGCGATCACTGTCAACAATACCAAAAGGGCCGCGCCGACGAGGGCCGCGACGCCAATCCACGGATGGAACAGGAAGCAGATACCGACGTAAAGCGGTATCCACGGCAGGTCGAAGAGTGCCGCCGGTCCGCCGCCGGAGAGAAAACCGCTGACCTGGTCGAGGTCGCGCAGCGCCTGCAGGCCTTCGCCCCGGTCGCGGGTACGCAGCGGCAGCCGGACGATGCAATTGAATATGCGGCCGCTGATCATTTCATCGATGCCGGCGCCGATACGTGTCAGCACCCGGGCGCGCACCGCTTCCAGTATGCCCTGAAAGGCATAGAGAACCACCACCATGATGATCAGCGCCACCAGCGTCGGCACGGAGCGACTCGGCAACACCCGGTCGTAGACCTGGAGCATGAACAGCGAACCGGACAGCATCAACACATTGATGAGGCCGCTGAATCCGGCGACGGCAATAAACGCGCCCCGGAATGAGGCCAGCGCTTCACGAAGCTCGGAGCGGTTCGTCTGGTTCTGGTCACTAGACGGTTGAGTCAGGGTCTTTCCCCCAAGTGGCGGCAGCAATCGGCGATGCGGGCGGACCGCGCCTGAAGCGCGATCCGCCTGTCTGCCATGTCAGCTCATGTTTAGACGACGAGATCTGCGTTGTGCTGGCCGGAATGCGCGGCCATCTGCGCCAGTATCTTGGCAACCGCAGCTTGCGCCGCATCGCCCGCCTCCGCAACCACGTGTGCGTCGGCCGGCAGATGCGCCTGGAGCGCCGCAACTGCGTCGTCGACCGCCTGGTGAATATGGCTGCCGTCGAACAGATCGGAGATGTGCTCGGCATTGGCGTGCGTGGCGATGTTCTGCGCAAACTGCAGATGATCGCCATCAAGCGCAACCGAATGGCCCTGCTTGAGAGCGCCATCGCCGGATGCACTTACCGTACTTGCGGCACGCGTACCTTGATCCGCGCCGAAATGATCCATCCCCTTGAAGAAATCAGCGAGCCAAGCATTGGAATTGCTCCCGGCATCCGTTGTGTCGGTCGGGGTCGCCGGTGCTGCCGGTTGCGTGTGGCCAGTGTCGGAACCTGCATCTTCAGCCGAGGCTGTCGCCGCCAGCGTTCCCGACTTCATTGTCGGATCGATCAGGTCCTTCTTGACATTCTTGGTGCCGATCGTCGCCGTCTGGGTCGAGGTGTCAATATTGGCGCCCGAGAAGGTCACCGTATAGGTGCCGGGCTTCAGCGCTAGGTCGTAGCCGCCGGCCGCGGACGTCGTGGTCTTGAAGGACTGGCCTGCTGCGTTCTTGGCGGTCACCGTGATGGCGCCGAGCCCTTCGCCCGGATCGTAGAAATGGTCGCCGTCCTTGTCGTCAAAGGCAACGCCCGTCAGGAACAGATCCGAGCCGGTCTTTCCGAAATCCTCGGTGACAAAAGCGCTTGAGCGTCCTTTGTAGTCGCCGACCTCGATGCCGAGGCCCACTTCGCGGAAGTTCGGGTTGA
This sequence comes from Aminobacter sp. P4_D5, assembly GCF_056401815.1. NCBI lineage: Bacteria > Pseudomonadati > Pseudomonadota > Alphaproteobacteria > Hyphomicrobiales > Phyllobacteriaceae > Aminobacter > Aminobacter sp. P4_D5. The sequence continues at coordinate 16,875 of NZ_JBFUIP010000121.1, forward strand.
GGATGTTGGCGCGATGACCTGAGGAATTCATCAGGTTGGTGTGCAGAAGCTTGACCTCGTCGACATAGCCAGTCGGGGCGCGGGTGGTCGCCCAGGCGATGTTCTCACCAGTGGCCCACGATCCGCTCAGGATATAACCAGCGGCTTTCATGCGGGTGGTTGGGGACGAACCGCCGGAGCCGGTGTGCGAAAAGACGTCGGTTGCAAGCATCCACTGGTCATGCCCCTCGGCGGCTTCGCTGAGGTCGTTGTCGAATGCAAGCGGCTGGGCGCCTGCTTTGGCGCGCTCTGCATTGATGAGTTCAAGCAGATACTGCTCGTTGGCGCTATGTTGCGTCATAGGGTCTCCCCGTTGGTTCTTGATTGGTGTTGAACCCCCAGTGTCCCCGTCCGCCCGACTTTTGGCCTAGGCAGCAACTGTGTTGATGATGCGGCGCTCAGATGATTAAATTAGGGTGTCTGCATATAACTGGTCGGTCGTGAATAACGTGCAACCGCCTGCGCCGGTTGGGGTTTTCTKCGGTGTCAAGTATTCGGTTTCGCAAGGGATTGGGACTTTGGGACGCAAAAGCTTGCGATTTCATCGGGCGTCCTAGTCCTCGTTTCGCCGC